>CAZKZT010000275.1:0-5440 GCA_964557265.1 uncultured Hyphomicrobium sp. | reverse complement strand
GCCGAAGGCGTTGGCGACCGGCGGCACTCAAAAAAGCCGGAGGCGTACGCGTCCGCGGCAAGCAAAAGCTACATCCTGAACACACCGAATTTCGTGTCCGCGATCGGCACCTGGAGGCAGACGCCGAGCGTGAGGCCGAGCACGCGCCGCGTTTCCGACGGCGTGATGATGCCGTCGTCCCATAGCCGCGCGGTGCCGTAGTAGGGATGGCCTTCGCGCTCGTAGGCATCGAGGATCGGCTGCTTGAATGCATCCTCCTCCGCCTGCGACCACGTCTTGCCGTCAGCTTCGATGTTGTCGCGTCTGACGGTCGCGAGCACGCTCGCCGCCTGCGGTCCACCCATCACCGAGCAGCGCGCGTTGGGCCACGTGAACATGAAGCGCGGGCCATAGGCGCGGCCACACATGGCGTAGTTGCCGGCGCCGTAGCTGCCGCCGATGACGAGCGTGATCTTCGGCACGTCGGCATTGGCGACGGCCATCACCATCTTTGCGCCGTGGCGCGCGATGCCGCCGGCTTCCGCATCGCGGCCGACCATGAAGCCGGTGATGTTCTGGAGAAACAGGAGCGGTGTGCGGCGCTGGCAGGCGAGCTCGATGAAGTGGGCCGCCTTCTGCGCGGTCTCGGCGTAGAGAATGCCGTTGTTGGCGAGGATCGCGACCGGCTGGCCTTCGATGTGCGCGAAGCCGGTAACCAGTGTGGTTGCGTAGTTGCGTTTGAACTCGTGCAGCTCCGAGCCGTCGACGAGGCGCGCGATCACCTCGCGGGTGTCGTACTGCGTCATCAGCGAATTGGGCACGACACCGTCGAGTTCAGCGGGATCGTAGGCGGGCGGCACCGGCGCGCGCGTCTCGACGGCGGCGCGTTCAGCCGGAGGCAGCGTTGCGATGATGTCGCGCGCGATCTGCAGCGCATGGGCGTCGTTGAGTGCGTAGTGATCGGCGACACCTGACAAACGCGTGTGGACGTCGGCGCCGCCGAGGTCTTCCGCCGACACATCCTCGCCCGTTGCGGCCTTCACGAGTGGCGGACCGCCGAGAAAGATCGTGCCCTGCTGGCGCACGATGATCGTCTCGTCCGACATCGCGGGCACGTAGGCGCCGCCGGCCGTGCATGATCCCATCACGACGGCGATCTGCGGAATGCCCGCCGCGGAGAGGCGCGCCTGATTGTAGAAGATGCGGCCAAAGTGATCGCGATCGGGAAATACCTCGGTCCAGTGTGGCAGGTTGGCGCCGCCGGAATCGACGAGGTAGAGACACGGCAGGCGGTTCTCCTGCGCGATTTCCTGCGCGCGCAGATGCTTCTTCACGGTCAGCGGGTAGTAGGTGCCGCCTTTGATCGTCGCATCGTTGCACACGATCATGCACGGGCGGCCCGAGACGCGCCCGATACCGGTGATCACCCCGGCCCCATGGATGTCGCCGCCGTACATGTCGTAGGCGGCAAGCTGCGACAGCTCGAGGAACGGCGCGCCCGGGTCGATCAGGCCGAGCACGCGGTCGCGTGGCAGCAGCTTGCCGCGCGCGAGATGGCGCTCGCGCATCCGCTCCGGGCCGCCGGCGCCGGCTGCGGCGCGTTTGGCATCGAGATCCGCGACCAGCGACGACATCGCTTCGCGGTTCGCCACGAACGCATCCGAGCCGGAATTGATCGTCGTTTTCAGCCTCGCCATGGCGCCCCTCATGCTGTTTTAGCCAGTGTTACGGGGGTGGTCCGGCGTCCGCAAGTGATCGTCAGTGGCCCGAATTAGGAATTCATCCCCAATCGACTAAGCCCAGGCGAGATCGTAGTGAACTGTGACGCTGCAAGCGGTTGACGGCGCCGGGTGCCACACCTAGGAATTGTGCGCAATTCGCACCAACGGGGCGCGAGACGGGTATTTTTGCAGAGTGGCGAGGGGCTGATGGTCGATCCAGCGGATGACGGAGAAGCACCGGAGCGCGGGACGCGCCGACCGAATCCGATCGACATTCATGTCGGCAATCGCGTGCGTCTGCAGCGCATGCTGATCGGGATCAGTCAGGAGAAGCTCGGCGAACGTCTCGGGCTGACGTTCCAGCAGGTGCAGAAGTACGAGAAGGGCATCAACCGCATCGGCGCCAGCCGTCTGTTCGAGCTCTCGCGGGTGCTCGGCGTACCCGTGCAGTTTTTCTATGACGATGCGCCGCTCGCCAACCCTGGTCAGGCCGCTGCGCCGGGCTTTGCGGAGCGCTCGCCCGACAGCCACGTCTTCGAGTTCCTGAGCAGCCGCGAAGGGCTTGAGCTCAATCGCGCTTTCTCCCGTATCACCGACCCCAAGGTGCGCCGGTCGGTGCTCGATCTCGTGCGCTCGCTCGCCGGTGAGGCTGGCAGCGACGCCTACGACGCGACGTAGCCGTCACCAAACCGCCCAACCGCTCATCTCCAGCTCACGGTGCGCCGGCTATCGCCGCGCGCCGGTGTAGCGCGTATGCTGCGCGTGTCGCGTGCGCCTGTTCGAGGCGCGCCAACAAAAACGCTATGAGGAAATGCCATGGCCGCAGCTCCATCGCTGGCGCCGGTGTCGACCGGTGCGATCGCTCCCGATACGACGGGGCTCAACTTCTTCCGGGCAGATCGCTCGCTGTCGGAGCTGCTGGAGCTGCATTTGGCGCCCGAGCTGTGGCAGCACATCCAGCCGCATCTCGACCGGCTCGGCGCGCTCGCCGGTGATCATCTCGACACTTGCGCGCGGCTCGCCGACAAGCACACGCCGATCCTTCATGCGCGCGACCGCTTCGGTAACGACGTCCAGCGGATCGAGTATCATCCCGCCTATCGCGAACTGGAACGCGTTGGTTTCGGTGAATTCGGCATCCACGCGATGTCGCACCGCAAAGGCATTCTCGGCTGGGCGGGGACCTATCCCGCGGTTGCCAAACATGCCTTCACCTACCTCTTCAACCAGGCCGAGTTCGGCATGGGCTGCCCGCTCAACGTCACTGACGGCGCAGCGATGCTTTTGTCGCGGTATGGCAGCGCGGAGCTGCAGGAGAAGTATCTTGATCGCCTGACCGAAACAGACATGAGCCGCCTCACCCAGGGCGCACAGTTCATGACGGAGAAGGAAGGTGGCTCCGACGTTGGCAGCCTGACGACGATCGCCAAGCGCGAAGGCGATCACTGGCGGCTCTATGGCGACAAGTGGTTCTGCTCGAACGCCGACGCGGGCATCGCGATGCTGCTGGCGCGGCCCGAGGGCGCGGTCACCGGCACACGCGGCGTTGGCCTGTTTCTGATGCCGCGCCATCTCGATGATGGCTCGGTCAACAATTACCGGATCGTGCGGCTCAAGGACAAACTCGGGACCCGTTCGATGGCGTCGGGCGAGATCAAATTCGAGGGCGCGGTCGCCTACGCGGTCGGCGACATCGGCCGTGGCTTCGTGCAGATGGCCGAGATGGTCAACTGGTCCCGTCTCTCGAACGGCGTCAAGTCGACAGCGCTGATGCGGCGCGCGCTCCACGATGCACTCACCGTCGCGAACGGGCGGCGCGCGTTCGGCCGCCTGATCATCGACCTGCCGCTCGCGCGCCGCCAGCTCTTGAAGCTGATCCTGCCGCTCGAGCAGGCGCTGTCGATGTGCTTCGTGACGGCGGAAGCGTTGGACCGCGCGGAGCTCGGCGGCAGCCAGGAGGCGGCGGCGCTCGTTCGCATGTTGACGCCCGTCCTCAAGTACCGCTCGACGCGCGACGCGCGCAAGATGACCGGCGACGCGCTCGAGTTCCGCGGCGGCATCGGCTACGTCGAGGAATTCGCCTGCGCGCGGCTGCTGCGCGATGCCCATCTCGGTTCGATCTGGGAGGGCACGGGCAACATCGTCGCGCTCGATGCGCTGACCCGCGCGGTCGGCCGCCACAGCGCCGAAGCCGCGCTGGCCGCCGACCTGCACGCGCGGCTCGACGACAGCGGCGCGATCCCCGCCCGCTTCCGCGACCGCCTGCGCACGAACGTCGACGCGGCGATCGCCTTCGCGCAGAAGGTCGCGAAGGATGCGGCCAACGAGGCCGATGCGCGGCGCGCGACGAGCGTTCTCTATCACGCTGCAAGCGCGGTCTATCTCGCGTGGGAGGCCGACCGCGTCCACCAGCGCCGCGGTGATGCCCGGCGCCTGCTGCTGTCGCGGCTCGTGCTCGACCATCGCCTCGCCGCGCGCGATCCCTTCGCGCTCGAAGCGGGCCGCGGCGAGGACCGCATCGCCGATCTGCTGCTCGGCGATGCGCCGGTGCCGATGCGTGAGGTAAGCGAACTGGTCGCCGGCTGAGGACGATTGCTGCGCTTGCGTTCAAGCCGCATCGCTATTGGGCGCGCGTGACGCTATAAGCGGTGCCGTCACGCACGTGTCCCTCTTCATCCTCCCTCGCATTTGCGCCCGGCCGTACGATGTCTTCAACGTCACCCCCCGGCCAAGGCACCGATACGCGCCCCGTCGCCACGGCAGCGCTCGGTTCCGTGCTCGTCGGCACCGTGCCGTTCTTCGCGGTCGGCCTCTATCAAAGCGGCATGGACGTCGCGTCGGTGCTGCTCGGCCGCTATGCGATCGCGCTTTGCGTGCTGTTGCCGCTCGCGTGGTGGACCAGTCCCGATCTCAAAGGGGAGTGGATGGCCGCCGGCCGCGGGCTCTTTTTGAACGGCATCACCCTTGGCGTGCTGCAGACGTACACCTACTTCCGCGCCGTGCAGACCGTGCCGTCGAGCGTCGTGATTACGGTGTTCTTCGTCTATCCGATCCTGTCGCTGCTCCTTGACCGCTACGTCTACGGGCTGCAGCTGCGCTGGCAGTCGATGGCGGCAGCGGGCTTCATTCTGCTCGGGGCACTCTTTGCCGGCTGGCCGAGCCTCAGCTTGGCCGATGCCGATCCGGTCGGGATCATCTGCGTTCTCGCGACGCCGGTGATCTTCAGTGCCTACGTGGCGATCGCTTACCGTTATACGCGGCAGGCGTCGCCATTCGCGGGGGCAAGCGCGATCTATCTCGGCTTGGGCGGCGGCTATCTGCTCGCTGTCGCCGTGATGGGCTTGAAGCTGCCCGGCGACGCGGCTGGATGGGCAAGCCTGCTCGCCATCGCACTGATTGGCGGCGTGATTCCGATCGCGTCATTCGCCTATGCGCTGCCGCGGTTGAGCGCCGGGCGCTATTCAATCATCGTCAGCCTCGAACTGGTGACGGTCGTCCTGATCGGCGTGCTGCTGCTCGGCGAGAAGCTCAACGCGATCCAGTTCATGGGGGTGGGCCTGGTCGCCGTCGGCATCATCGCCGATCGGCTGGTGCGCGCGAAGCGGTGAGCTACCGTCCCGCCTTCTTGAAGAAGGCGCTCGCGCCGGCGCCGAGCAGCTTTGGCAGATGGGTGTAGATGTAGCGGGCGCCGCTCGCGATGACCTGGTCGAGGTTGTCGGTCGTGGCGGGAAAACCCGGCG
>CAZKZT010000274.1:0-5456 GCA_964557265.1 uncultured Hyphomicrobium sp. | reverse complement strand
GCGTCCATCTCTTCGAGCGTTGAATTCTCGGGCTTCTTTCCCTGCGCCGCGAGCCGCGCCTCGATGTGGGCGAAGCGGCGGGTGAATTTCGCATTGGCCGATCGCAGCGCCGTTTCAGGCTGAATCGAAAGGTGGCGCGCGACGTTGGCCATCACGAACAGCAGGTCGCCAAATTCCTCGGCGATCCGCGGATCGGTCTCGCCGGATGGCGGCGTCGCGCCGCGCGGATCGGCGGGAAGCGCAACGGCTTCCAGCTCCGCCAGTTCCTCGCGCATCTTTTCGAATACGGGCGCAAGGGAAGGCCAGTCGAATCCGACCCGTGCCGCCTTCGCCTGCAGTTTCTCGGCGCGCGTGAGCGCGGGCAGCGTCAGAGGGACATCGGCGAGGATCGAGGCGGGCGTGTCGGCCTCGACGATGCCTTTCTCCGCTCTCTCCTCGGCCTTGATCGCCTCCCACCAGCCCTTGGTGAGTGGTTTGCCACGCTGGGTCTCATCGCCGAACACGTGCGGATGGCGGCGGATCATCTTGCGCGTCACCGCGTCGACCACATCGGCAAAGGTGAAGGCGCCTTCCTCCTCGGCCATGCGCGCGTGGTAGACCACTTGCAGCAGAAGATCGCCGAGTTCATCGCGCAGATCCGTGCGGCTGCCGCGCTCGATCGCGTCGGCGACCTCGTAGGCCTCCTCGATCGTGTAGGGCGCGATCGTCGCGAAGTTCTGTTCGAGATCCCATGGACAGCCCGTCACGGGCGTGCGCAATGCGGCCATGACGGCGAGAAGTTCGTCGAGCGTCTTGAGCCGCGGGGGCTCGCGTGGTGGTGCCATATCGTAGTCCCCGCGGCGGTGGGTCCTTACATGTGTTCGATGACCGCAGCCGCTTCCTTTGGATTTTCGGGCATGGCGGCGGCGATGGCGGGCAGGATGTCCTCGGCCCGGTCGACGGTGACGAAGCGCACGTACATGCCTTCGCGGATGAAGGTCTGCGCCCGCATGTGATCGAACAATGCACGCAGCGGATTCCAGAAACCGTCGATGTTGGCAAGCACGATCGGCTTGTTGTGCCGGCCGAGCTGCGACCAGGTGAGCTGTTCGACCAGTTCCTCGAGCGTGCCGACGCCGCCCGGCAGCGCCACGAATGCGTCGGAGCGCTCGAACATCATCCGTTTGCGCTGGTGCATGTCCTCGGTCACGATCAGCTCTTGCACCTGATGCAGCATCCGCTCCTTTTCCGAAAGGAACGAGGGGATGATCCCGGTGACATGGCCCTCGCGGTCGAGCACGGCACGCGCGACCTCGCCCATCAGGCCGAGGCCGCCACCACCATAAACGAGGCCGACCCCGGCTTCGGCGAGATCGCGGCCGAAGCGCTGCGCTGCGGCTGCAAAAGCCGGATTCTGGCCGCTGCCCGAGCCACAATAAACACAGACGTTATCGAGGCCCGGTATCGATGAGGGCGTGCGGGCGGCGAGTTTCCGTTCGGTTTTCTTTGTCATTTTTCTTAGCTGGTCCCAGAGGCGCCCGCGTCCGATACGGGCTTTTATCATCGCTCCGGAAGGGGCGAACCGGACAAGTTGATCCAAATATAGGTACGAATGATGGCATCTGCTTCTTGCGGCGCCGGAGATGGCCCTCTGCTGCCCGCCTCCGATGCCGCTTGGAAGCGCTCTCGATTTTATGCATGGTGCGCGCCAGGAGCTTCCGGGTGGACCGTCGCAGGCGGTGCCGGAAGCGGCGAGAGGCGACATGCAACTCAAGTTCTACACCCTCGACGTGTTCACTGAGCAGCGGTTCGGCGGCAATCCGCTTGGCGTTGTCATGAACGCCGACGGCCTGCCGGCTGGACTGATGCAGACGATCGCGGCTGAGCTCGGCCTCTCCGAAACAGTGTTCGTCCAGAAGGCGACGAATCCAGCCCATTCTGCGCGCATCCGCATTTTTACGCCCGCGGTCGAGCTGCCTTTCGCGGGGCATCCAACGGTCGGGACTGGCGTCCTGCTCGCGCAGCTGCGGGTTGGGGATCAGCCCGGCGAACAGGACGCGCTGGTCGTTCTCGAAGAGACGATCGGGGTCGTGCGGGTCGGCGTGCGCATGCGTCCCGGCAAGGCCGCCTACGCCGAGTTCGACGCGCCGAAACTGCCGGAGCCCGCTGGTGACGCACCAGGCGTCGAGCGGCTCGCCGCTGCGCTCGGGCTGATGCCATCCGAGATCGGTTTCGCCAATCACCGGCCCTCGCAGTGGTCGGCAGGTGTGCCGTTCACCTTCGTGCCTGTAGCGACACTCGACGCCATCGCGCGCGCGGAGATCGTCTCGACCCATTGGGGCGCTGCCTTCGGCAGCACGCGCGCCGGTAAGGTTTATCTTTACACCGGCGAGACGGCCCATATGACATCGTCTTTCCACGCCCGCATGTTCGGGCCGGGGGCCGGAATCGTCGAGGATCCCGCGACAGGCGGCGCGGCGGTCGCGTTCGCGGGCGTCGTCAACGCCTTCGACCAGCCCCCCGCCGGCACCCAGAAAAGGGTGATCGAGCAAGGCTTCGAGATGGGGCGCCCGAGCCTTATTTCCCTCTCCTTCGAGGTCGCGGCACGGGGCAGGCTCGAGGCCGTGCGGATCGGCGGCAGCGCCGTCCGCGTGACCGAGGGGTACATGGAAATCTAGGTTTGAGCTTGCAATCGGGCGGCGCTTCCGTCTTATATCGCTCAGTGGTTGCCGCGTGGTCGTACGGGCAGCTTTGAGACCTGCGAGAAATTTCGCGATGACAGGGAATGGTCACGGCTGGAAGGAAAGGACGGCCCCGCAGGGGATCGCCGCCCGCCTCGCCGTCGCACGCCCGTCGCTTCGGTCCATTCTGCTCCTTACCAGCCCCTGAGCCAATCGAGGTCTCGGATCGATCCGGGACGGGCGCTCAGGGGATCTGACCAGCAAAATCCGAGCAGAACGCGCCGTGCCCTATTAGGCGCCGGCCACCGACCAAGGACCCGAATGACATGAACGACGCCACCGAACAGTCGCCCGCGACCCCGTCCGTCCGCAGCGAAGCCGACCGCGTCCTGATCTTCGACACCACGTTGCGCGACGGTGAGCAGTCGCCCGGCGCGGCCATGACCCTCGAGGACAAGCTCAAAGTCGCCCACGTGCTGGACGAAATGGGCGTCGACATCATCGAAGCCGGCTTCCCGATTTCCTCCAACGGTGATTTCGAAGCCGTCTGCGAGATCGCCAAAGTCGTCAAGCGGGCGGTCGTGTGTGGCCTCTCGCGTTCGAGCTTCGCCGACATCGATCGCGCCGGCGAGGCGGTCAAGCACGCCGTCCGCCCGCGCATCCACACGTTCATTTCGACCAGCCCCGTCCACCGCAAGTGGAAGCTGCAGATGGACGCGGAGCAGGTGATCGCCGCGGTCGGTGCGAGCGTCGAGCGGGCGCGCAACTACACCGACAACGTCGAGTGGAGTGCCGAAGACGCAACGCGCACCGAGCGCGACGTGTTGCTGCGCTGCTGCGAGATCGCGATCAAGAAGGGCGCGACGACGCTCAACATCCCCGACACCGTGGGCTACTCGGTGCCGGAGGAATACTACGCGCTGATCAAGATGCTGCGCGAGACGGTGCCGGGCGGCGACAAGGTCGTTTGGTCGACGCACTGCCACAACGATCTCGGCATGGCGGTCGCCAACTCGCTCGCCGGTGTGCGCGCCGGTGCGCGACAGATCGAGTGCACCATCAACGGCCTCGGTGAGCGTGCAGGCAACGCCGCCCTCGAGGAAATCGTGATGGCCTTGAAGGTGCGTCCCGACGTGCTGCCGTATTGGACGGAAGTGGATGCGACCTATTTCACCCGCGCCTCGAAGCTGGTGGCCTCGGTGTCGGCGTTCCCCGTGCAGTACAACAAGGCCGTGGTTGGCCGGAACGCTTTCGCGCACGAAAGCGGAATCCATCAGGACGGCATGCTGAAGAATACGCAGACCTATGAGATCATGACGCCGGAGAGTGTCGGCCTGTCGAAGTCGACGCTGAGCCTCGGCAAGCTGTCGGGCCGTGCGGCGTTCCGCGACAAGCTCAAGCAGCTCGGCTATGAGCTCGGCGACAATGCGTTCCAGGATGCGTTCCGGCGCTTCAAGGATCTGGCCGACAAGAAGAAGCTCGTGTTCGACGAGGACATCGAGGCGCTGGTCGACCAGGAAGTTGCGACGCAGACCAACCGGATCAAGGTGATCGGTCTCCATGTCGTTGCCGGCACGGGCGGCCCGCAGAAGGCGACCGTCACTCTCGAAGTGGACGGCGCCAACGTCACGCAGGAAGCGACGGGCGACGGCCCGGTCGACTCCATCTTCAAGGCCATCAAGATCGCGGTGCCGCATGAGGCGACGCTGCCGCTCTATCAGGTCATGGCTGTGACCGAAGGGACGGACGCGCAGGCCGAAGTGATGGTGCGCCTCGAGGAGAACGGCAAGCAGGTGACCGGGCGCGGTTCCGACACCGATACGATGGTCGCGTCGGCGAGGGCCTATGTCGCCGCCCTCAACAAGCTGATGATGAAGCGCCAGCGCGGTCCCTCGGCGCAGATGATGGTGAGCTGAAGCGTGGGCCTCTCCCTCTCAGAGGGAGAGGCCGACCCGGCCGCAGGGTTTGTTCGACTGCGACCCGAAGCCGCTGCAACTTCTTGATTTTCGCGCGGATCGCTTGGCGTTCGCCGCTGGCTCGTTTATCGTGTTCAACAGTGATGGGCGCGGGACGCGGATCCGCGCGAGGCGTGTTGAGGGCTGTCTGGCTTCGCCATGCGAAAGAAGGTTGGCGGCGTATTTTCTGACGACATTGCGATCGACCTCGGCACAGCCAACACGCTGGTCCATGTCGCCGGGCGCGGCATCATCATCGACGAACCGTCGGTCGTTGCTGTGCGGACCAATGATGTACCGCGCCACGTCATTGCGACGGGCGAGCAGGCGCTGACCCTCAAGGCGCGCAGCCCCGACCCCATCGAACTCATCCGGCCGCTGCGTGACGGCGTGATCGCCGATTTCGTCGCGACCGAGGAAATGCTGCGTTCCTTCATCGCGCGCGCGAAGTCGAGGTTCGGATTTCGCCGGCCACGCATCCTCATCTGCGTGCCCGCCGCCGCGACACCCGTCGAACGTCGCGCGGTTTACGAAACCGCCAAGGCCGCTGGCGCGCGCCGCGTCTATCTCGTTGAGGAACCCGTCGCTGCCGCGATCGGCGCTGGCATCGAGATCGACGACGACACCGTCACGATGATCCTCGATATCGGTGGCGGCACCAGCGACATTGCCGTGATCTCCAAAGGTGAGATCGTTCATACCGCGTCGCTCAAGCTTGCGGGGAATGCTTTCGACGAAGCGATCCGCCGCTATGTGCGGCGCGCCCATCAGCTCGGTATCGGGCTGGCCAGTGCCGAGAAGATCAAAATCGAGGCGGGTGCTGCAGGTACGCGTGCCAACG
>CAZKZT010000273.1:0-5458 GCA_964557265.1 uncultured Hyphomicrobium sp. | reverse complement strand
TCTGATCTTCGACGATCTGAAGTTCTACACGATCGCCCAGGTCGAGCCGGGGCTCTATGAGCGCACGCTGACGGTCAACGGTCTTTCCAAGGCCTACTGCATGACCGGCTGGCGGCTTGGCTACGGCGGCGGCCCGAAGCCGCTGATCGACGCCATGCGCAAGCTGCAGTCGCAGTCGACCTCGAATCCGTCGTCGATCACGCAGTGGGCCGGCATCGAGGCGCTCAACGGTCCGCAGGACTTCATTCCGCGGAACAACAAGGCGTTCCAGGAGCGTCGTGACCTCGTCGTGTCGATGCTCAATCAGGCGAAGGGCATCAAATGCGCCACCCCGCAGGGTGCCTTCTACGTCTATCCGAGCTGCGAGGGCGCGATCGGCAAGACGACGCCGGGCGGCAAGCTCATCAAGAATGACGAGGATTTCGTCGTGGCGCTGCTCGAGGACACGGGTGCCGCCGCGGTCCACGGCGCGGCGTTCGCGCTGAGCCCGTTCTTCCGCATCTCCTATGCGAGCTCGCTCGATGTGCTGGAAGATGCGTGCAGCCGCGTCCAGCGCTTCTGCGCCAGCCTGAAGTAGGCCAGCCTCAAGGACGCAAAGATGGGTTGAAAGGGCGCGGCGACGCGCCCTTTTGCTTGCCTTCCTGCCCGCGGCCTATTCTATGCAAGGTCCCGATTTATGCAGGTGTCCCGAGGGGCGCGATTTCACGCGGCCGAGTGGAGGCAATGACGGTGGCGACGCTTTTTCCAGTCATACTTTCCGGGGGATCAGGCACCCGCCTGTGGCCGCTCTCCCGCTCCATGTATCCCAAGCAATTCATCAGTTTTTTCGATGAGAGCGATCCGAGTTTCCTCGGCGCGACGCTGCGCCGCCTGACGCCGGCGGACGGTTTCGCTGCGCCGATCCTGCTCTGCAACAACGACCATCGCTTCCTGGTCCGTGAGGAACTGGACCGGGCCGGTATCAAGCCCGAGGCGATCTATCTCGAACCGGTTGCCCGCAATACCGCTCCCGCGATCGCGGTTGCGGCGCTCGCCGTGTCTGCGCGCGATGCCGACGGGATCCTCGTTGTCATGCCGTCGGATCACGTCATCGGCGATCCGGCGGCGTTTGCCGCCTCAGTCCGGAGCGCCGCCAAGGTCGCCGCCAGTGGTCGCTTGACGCTGTTCGGTATCAAACCGGCCTCGGCTCATACCGGCTACGGCTACATCCGGCGTGGCGACGCGCTGGCGGGCAGCGAGGGCGCCGCTTTCTCGGTCGATGCCTTCGTCGAGAAGCCCGACGCAGCGACCGCGCAGACCTACCTCGACGCCGGCACCTATCTCTGGAACAGCGGCATCTTCGTGCTGCACGCCAAGACATTCATCGAGGAAATGGCGCGGCTGTCGCCCGAGATCCTCACGGCCGCGCGCGGCGCGCTTGCCGGCGCCAAAGAGGACCTCGGCTTCCTGCGCCTCGATGGCAATGCTTTCGCCGGCGCACCGAGCATCTCGGTCGACTACGCGGTGATGGAGCGCACGAAGCTCGCCGCCGTGCTGCCGCTCGACGTCGGCTGGAGCGACGTCGGCTCGTGGTCGTCGCTGTGGGAAATCGCCGAGCAGGATAGGGACGGCAACTACGCCCGTGGCGACGCGATCATGGAGGATTCGACCGGCCTCTACGTGCATTCCGACCGCTCGCTCGTCGCCGCGATCGGCGTGAAGGATCTGGTCATCGTCGACACCGCCGATGCACTGCTGGTCGCCGACAAGTCGCGCGCGCAGGACGTCTCCAAGATCGTCGCGCGGCTCAAGAAGGAAGGCCGCAAGGAGCACGAGCAGCACGTCCGGAGCTTCCGTCCATGGGGTTTCTTCGAGACGCTGAGCGTCGGCCCGCGCTTCCAGGTCAAGCTGCTGCACGTGAAGCCCGGCGCCAAGCTCTCCATGCAGCGCCATCACCATCGCTCGGAGCACTGGGTGGTTGTCCACGGCACCGCCAAGGTCGTGATCGGCGAGAGCGAGCAGCTCGTGCGTGAGAACGAGAGCGTCTACATCATCGCGACGCAGTGGCACCGGCTGGAGAACCCCGGCAAGGTGCCGGTCGAGATCATCGAGGTCCAGATCGGCAGCTACCTCGGCGAAGACGACATCGAGCGGACGGACGACATCTATCACCGCGCGGCGGATGAGACGAAGTGAGGGCCGAACTCAGTTCGTGTTCTCAGTTGGCCTACGCGTCCGCGCCGCTCTGGAATGCATAGCGGTGCTGCGGTGCTATTGCGTGAGCAGCCGCTGCACTTCGCGATAGCGGCTGGCCGTGCGCGCCAGCACTTCATCGGGCGGTGTCGGCGCAGGCGCCTTTTTGTTCCACGGCTGCGTTTCCAGCCAATCACGGACAATCTGCTTGTCAAAACTCGGAGGGCTGATGCCGGTGCGGTATTCGTTCGCAGGCCAGAAGCGCGAGGAGTCCGGCGTCAACACCTCGTCGATCAATACCAACGCGTCGTTGCTGTCGACGCCAAACTCGAACTTGGTGTCCGCAATGATCACGCCGCGTTGTGCAGCATAGGACGCGGCTTCGCTGTATAGCTGGATCGACACGTCACGCACTTGCGCGGCGCGCTCAGCGCCCACGATATTCTCGACTTCCGAGAAGCTGATGTTTTCATCGTGCTGACCGGCGGGCGCTTTGGACGCTGGCGTGAACAACACTTCGGGCAACTTCTGTGCCTGTTGCAGTCCCGGCGGCAGCGTGATGCCGCATACGGCGCCGGTCCTCTTGTAGTCCGCCCAGCCGGAACCAATGAGATAGCCGCGCACCACGGCCTCCACCGGTAACGGCTTGAGTTTCTTCACCACCATGGCGCGGCCGGCCACTTGATCGCGCTCATCGGCCGCCACCACCGATTCCGGTGCAATGCCCGTCAGATGATTGGGAATCACATGGCCCAGCTTCGCAAACCAGAAATCCGACAATTCGGTGAGCACTTGCCCCTTGCCAGGGATGGGCACGGGCAGAATGACATCGAATGCCGACAGGCGGTCAGTCTGTATCACCAGCAACTTGTCGTCGCCCACGGCATACAGATCGCGCACTTTGCCGCTGTGAAGAAAGGGCAGGCTTCTCAGGTCCGAACGAAGCATGGCATTGGTGCTCATGGCAGTTGCTTGTCGAGGTTGCGGTTCAAATCGGATGGCGCGGCGCGCCGGATTGTTGGGTTGTTGCCTTCAGTATCGAACGCGGCGCTGTCTTCGGATCACTGAGCCCCTCCGCACGCTGCGTTCCCTTCCGGCTCCGGTCGGTCGTTGACCGAGAAACGATCGGGTCTTCCTCAACTCCGCCCGCGCTTCTCCGCGTCGGGGAGCGCGTCGTTGGCGGGGACGGGGCCTGTGATGCCGCTCGATCCGTCCTTTGAACTATCGGCCGGATGCAGGGCGTCCCATTCCTTCTGTTTCGTCTGGTAGCGGCGGTAGCTGATCGGGACGGTCACCAGATAGATCAGCGTCGCCACTGTCAGCGTGAGATACGGATAAGTGACGAGCAGTCCGATCAGTGCCGCGACGGCGGTCAGGATCGGCAGCAGCAACTCTCCGCGGATGCGCTCACCCATCAGCTTGCCGGAGAAGGTCGGGATGGTCGAGACGAGCAGGAATGCCATCGCCAGTGTGTAGAGCGCGATGAAGAGCGGGAACTCGCGCACGGCGATGATGCCGAGGCCGTCGACATAGAACGGCAGCAGCACAGTGATCGCGCCCGCCGGTGCCGGAATTCCGGTGAAGTAGTTCGACTGCCACTTCGGCTTATCGACCTCGAGCATCGAATTGAAGCGCGCGAGCCTCAACCCCATGCCGCAGGCGAACAGCAGCACCGCGATCCAGCCGAAGCCCTTGAGCCCGCCGAGGCCCCAGGTGAACAAAACGATGGCCGGGGCGACGCCGAAGTTGATGAAGTCGGCAAGGCTGTCGAGTTCAGCGCCGAAACGCGACTGCGCCTTGAGCGCGCGCGCGAGGCGGCCGTCGACGCCGTCGAGGATGGCGGCGGCGACGATGAGACCGATCGCCAGCTCGTAGCGCCCCTCGATCGCCATGCGGATCGCGGTGACGCCGGCGCACAGGCTCAGCAGCGTGAAGAAATTCGGGACCAGCAGGCGCACCGGCACCTTGCGCTCGCGAAACAGGAGCCGGCCACGGCGGCGCGCGGCGGTCTCCCGGAACGGCTCTTCATTGTCGATCAACGTCGCGCTCCTGCTTCTCCTTCTCCCCGCAAGAGCGGGGACAGGGAATTGTCACTGCCGCCGAAATCTCAGCCCTCATAACCCTCGATGATGACCACCGTGGCCACCGAGGCTTCGTCGCGGATAGCGGCAGCGGCTTTGTACTCCGGGCTGTCGTAGCAGGCGCGCGCGACCGCGTAGCTCTCGAACTCCAGCACGACGTGACGGTCGCCGCCGGGATCGCCGGAGCGCACCTCGTTCGCGCCGCCGCGGACGATGAACTTGCCGTTGTACTTCTTGAAGGCAGCGGCGTTGGCGGCCACGTAGTCCTTGTAGCGTTCAGGGTTGGTGACCTTGACGTGCGCGATCCAGTATCCCTTGGCCATAGGCCGATCTCCATGCCGGATGGTTTGGCGCCGGAGATTAGCTATCCCTATGGCGAACACAAGGTCGCAGCAGGGGCGGCGGCATTTCACCTGCTAAAAACGCGCTTGGCCGGACCAAGGGCCCGGCCAAGCTGAGATTTCAGGCGTCCAACCGACGATGCGTCAGGTCATGCGGCCTTCGAGACCGTAGTCACGCATCTTCCGGTAGAGCGTCGAGCGGCCGATGTTGAGGCGCTTGGCAACCTCGGTCATATGGCCGCGATAGCGCCCGAGCGCGAGGCGGATCATGTCGGCCTCCATCGCTTCGAGTGAGCGGATCTCGCCGCTGTCGTCCATCGCCGGAATGCCGAGCGCATTCCGGCTGCCATCGCGCGAGACCTCGATCGTGCGCGGGATGCTGTCCTCGGCACCAAGCAGCGCTGGCCCGGTGTAGGCGGGGTGCGGGTCCTGATAGACCGGTGCCTCGGGAATGGACGCGCGGAAGCCTTCGACGTGCGCCGCGATCTGCGGAAATTCGTCGACGGTCAGCTCGGCCTTGTCGGCCAGGACGACGGCGCGGAACACGGCGTTCTCGAGCTGGCGGACGTTGCCGGGCCAGGCGTACCCGACGAGCAGCTCCATCGCGTCGCTGGTGATGCCGGTGATGCGCTTGCCTTCTTCAGCCGCGAAGCGGGCGAGGAAGTAGCGGGCGAGCTCCTGAACGTCACCGATGCGCTCGCGCAGTGGCGGCACCAGGATCGGGAACACGTTGAGGCGGTAATACAGGTCCTCGCGGAACTTGCCTTCCTTCACGAGCTGGATCATGTCGCGGTTGGTCGCTGCGATCAGGCGGAAGTCGACCTTCACCGGACGCTTGCCACCGACCGGCTCGAACTCGCCCTC
>CAZKZT010000272.1:0-5459 GCA_964557265.1 uncultured Hyphomicrobium sp. | reverse complement strand
ACCAGGATGCCGGCGAGCCCCACAAACACCGCGATCTCGAACTGTATGCCAAGGAAGCGCGAGGCAATGATGCCGGTGCCGAAGACCTGCGCGACGAGGTAGGTGAACGAGCAGGAAGCGAGCACGACCACCGCCAGGAAGCGGGTAAAGTTGCCGCCGTACCGGAAGGCCATGAAGTCGGGCACGGTATAGGCGCCGAACTTGCGCAGGAATGGCGCCACCAGCGTCGAGACGAGCACATAGCCGCCGGTCCAACCGAGGACCCACGCGAGGCCATCGTAGCCGAGCAGGAAGAGCGTGCCGGCCATGCCGACGAACGAAGCCGCCGACATCCAGTCAGCGCCTGTTGCCATGCCGTTGTAGAAGGCCGGAACGCGCCGGCCGGCCACGTAGTACTCCGAGACCTCCGCGGTTCGCGACATGATGCCGATGATGGCATAGACCGCGAGCGTGAAGAACACGAAGAGATAGCCGATGATCCTGTTCGGAACTCCCATGTACTCGAGAACCGCAAGCAGGATAACGAACGACAGAAACGTTCCAGTATACGTGCCGTAGTACTTGCCGAGCTGACTGGTGAATGTCGCGGTCTCGGATGCGATAGGTGTAGCCATGGTCCGATCCCCCTCAGTCGTCTTCAGCAACGCCGTGGTCGCGATCGATCTTGTCCTGCTGCTTGGCAAAGACGAAGAGAAGGACCACGAAGGCGATCAGCGAGCCCTGTGCGGCCATGTAGAAGCCGAGAGGGAAGCCGAGAAACGGGACGGTGATCGTGTTCAGCGGGATCACGAACATATGGACGACATAGCCGAAGAAGAACCAGACGCCGAGGTTGATGAACATCAACCGCCGGGTTTTCTGCCAGTGGACTTCGTCGCTTGAGCTCTGCATGGGGTCGGTATCCTCCCTGACGGTGGTCACGTGCAGGATTGCATGAGGAGGAAGCGTCGAATGCCCATGGCGGCACCTCCCCTTACCGTTCTCCCCGCTCGGTCTTTTTGCCGAATCGGCGATCACCGATTGAGTGATCGGTGTGCAAAGGCTAACATTCACCCTTGGGATGCATTTATTAGACTTTCGTCCTAGGCCTGTGGATTGAGCAGATCGGCAACCGGATGAATATCCTGACGAAGCTCTTCCGGCGTCCGCCGCCGATCCGGCATCCTGGCGAACTTGCCGGGTTCATCGACGCGAATGGGGCATTCGTCGCGCAGAAAGGTCTCTACGAATACGCACGTGCACGTGCGGGCCATTACTCGAAGGTATTGTTTGCGGAAGAGGGGTTTCAGCGCGCGATCGAGGTGTCGCGCTGGCAGGCTTATCCGCTCGGCCTGGCAATGGTCGGCGAAGTGGCAAGTGTCGTCCTGCAGGAGATGACGACGCTCGAACGTGAGACAATCATCGAAGGTGTGTCTGACCTGACGCTTTCAGCATTCGATCGATGGGACGTGCCGGCGGTTCTCGATGCAACGGCTTGGGCAGACCTTCGTGGCGATCTCGTCAGGAGGCTCCATCAGATTGGCCTTCATCCGCCCAAGCGCGCGATGGATATTCCCGAGTCGATCGCCAAGGACTATTTTGCCTTGATGCCGATCCACGAAAGCCTGCGCGGGCCGGATTTCCCCACTCTCAAAAGCTACCTCAAGGTGACCTTGTGTAACGTGCACGATGAGCTGACGAAGCGCATCGATGCGCAAGCGGTCGCCGATCATTTCGCCGGGCGGAGCTGACGCCGATAGAGGGGATGGCGTCAGGGGAGGATGCCCCATGGTTGCCGTGGGCAATGCAACGCCGCTCATTGGTCTCGACGCAATGGTGCTCGACACCGAGACGACGGGTCTCGATGCCCGCAAGGCTTGGGTGGTGGAAATTGCCCTTGTGCCGTTGACAGGCGGTCGGCTCGACGACGGCGCATCTGTGCGAAACCTGGTCCGGCCGCCAACGCCAATACCGAACGAAGCGATCCGCATCCATGGCATCGACGACGGCGCGGTGGCCGACGCCCCGACATTCGCCGAAGTCTGGCCGGCGCTGTCGTCGCGGATCGCCGGCAAAGTGGTGATTGGGCACTCGATCGGCTACGATCTCGCGATACTCAAACGCGAAAGCGATCGCGCCGGGCTGGCGTGGCAGGCACCGCGCGCGCTGGACCTACGCCTGCTCGCCGAAGCGGCAGCGCCCGAGCTGCCCGATTATGCGCTCGAGAGCCTGGCCGCCTGGCTCGAAGTCGAGGCAGGTCCTCGTCACTCGGCCCTCGGCGATGCGCTGACCGCCGGCCGTATCTTTCTTGGTCTGCTGCCGCAGTTGCGCGCGCGCGGTATCCGCACGCTGGCCGAGGCCGAGCGAGCCTGCCGCGCGCAGACCGCCGCGCGCGATGCCCACCATCGTGCGGGTTGGATCGAGCCCGGCATCGTAGCGGATGCCGACGAAGCGCGTGCGCTGTTGAGCATCGACAGCTACCCCTATCGCCATCGCGTACGCGACGTCATGACGTCGCCAGCGAGATTCATCGCCGCCGATACCTCGGTGGCCGATCTGGTGAAGTGCATGGCTGAAGAGCGCATCTCCTCGCTCTTCGTCGGCCGGGACGGCACGCATCCGACCCCGGAGTCGACTGGCATCGTCACCGAGCGCGACGCCATGCGCAGCATCGCGGCCAGCGGCGCCGATGCTCTGCGTCTCAACGCCAGCGAGATCGCGAGCCGGCCGCTCGCCGTCGTGCCCGCCGACGCGCTGGCTTTCGTCGCCATGGCGCGGATGAATAAGCTGAGCGTGCGCCATCTCGGCGTGGTCGATGAGTCCCGGACGATCGTCGGCGCGCTCTCCGCCCGCGATCTGCTGCGGTTCCGCGCGGAAGGGTCGGTGTCGCTGGGTGACGAGATCGCCACGGCGGCCGACGTACCGCAGCTTGGGCGCGCATGGGCGCGGCTGCCCGAAGTCGCGGCCGGTCTTCTTGGCGAAGGTCTTTCGGGGCGCGAGATCGCCGCGCTGGTCTCACACCAGGTTGCGGCGTTGACCGAGCGGGCTGCGGTGCTTGCGGAGGCGCACCTCCTTGCCGATGGCCGAGGAGCTCCGCCATGCCCCTATGCACTCGTCGTCTTGGGATCGGCGGGACGCGGCGAAAGCCTGCTCGCTATGGACCAGGACAACGCCCTGATCTTCGCCGACAGCAGCGAGGCAGCGACGCACGACCTCTGGTTTGCGGCGTTTGCGAAGCATGTCGTCGACATTCTGCATGAGGTGGGCGTGCCCTACTGCAAGGGCGGCGTCATGGCCAGCAATCCGCAATGGCGGGGAACGGTATCGACCTGGCGCCAGAGAATCGATGATTGGGTGCGCCACTCCAGGCCACAAGACCTTCTGGCCGTCGACATTTTTTTCGACATGCGCGGCGTGCACGGTGAAGTCGCGCTGGCAGAGCAGTTGTGGCGCCAGGCTTTCAACGAGGCCAAGGGGCAGGCAGCATTCGCCAAGCTCCTGGTGGAAAGCGCAGGAGAGACGCGGGCCGGCCTGACGTTTCTCGGTGGCTTCCGCACCGATAAGGGCCGCATTGATGTCAAGAAGAGTGGACTGTTTGGTCTGGTGACGGCAGCGCGTGCACTCGCGATTTGTCATCATGTCGTGGAGCGGTCAACGCCGGCGCGGTTGGCGGGACTCAAGACGCTGGGACGCAGCGAGACGGACCTCGACGCCTTGTCGGCGGCGCAGGAGGTGTTCCTCGCTCTCCTCGTCGCGCAGCAGATCGATGATATCGACCGCGGCGTGCCACCGTCCAACACGATAGAGGTCAAGCGCCTCTCGCGGCAGGATCGAGAGCGATTGCGGGGAGCGCTAAAGGCCGTGGCCCATCTCGATGAGCTGACGCGCGACCTCTTGTTCGGGGCGTGATGAAGGTCGCGGTAAAAACCGCAAGCGCACCCCTATGGGTGGACGCCAAGGGACACTCTCCAATCCGTGCGATGAGCACGCAAGAGGCCGGGACTTCGTGCTGTCGCAGCTTTCCAGAGCCACCAGCGAGATCGGCACGAGATGTCACCCTGCAAGTCGTGGGCATTCCTGCGACCGGCTGGCCTCCTTCACCGGCACCATCATGAATCACCGTTCGCTCGACGACTTGAGAATCCCTGCCGTTTCCGCAAGAGAGGAAGTTGCTCTAGCCAGCGAAGTAGAGCACTACCGACGCGGCCACCGCCGCTATCACGCCTGTCTTCAGACCCGGTAGGTCGTCCTCACGACCTGCCGCGAAATACGCGGCAACAGCTGCGGCAACGACGGATAGTGCAAAGATCAACAATCCGCCGCCCGCGATCTCGGCCACGCCGCGGCCCAAGGGCACGCCCGGCGGACGTCCCATAAGAACGACCAACACCGCTCGACAAGCAACCGCCACGCAAGCAAGAACTGCCGCTACCTTGACGAAGCGCATCGCACCCTCTCAGGCCAACCGAGGTAGCTCACCAGTTCTGCTGTCAGTGATGGAACGTCCAACATGAGCGAACTGAGCGCACCATCTGATCGTGCAGATCTCACCGAATGCAGATCTCACCGCGACGACCGAAGAAGCAGATCCCGCCGCGACGGTTCGAGCCGCCTCGTCCGATACGATCGAGTGCCTGCGAGCGCACCCAACCATTCCGTGTGCGCGGCGAGTTGATGTGGCACCATCGACGCGACCCCGAACAGCGGTTGATCGTCACGCGATCTCCGGAGCGTACTCTGCCAAGCGAGCGGTAATTCGAACCCGGCCCCGATCGAACCGAGGTGCTTTCGACCACCACCGCTCTGGCAGCCAGAGCTGGGCCTGCCCCCACGAGCGTGCAAGCTGCGATGAATAAGCCAATGGCCATCGGTCGTATTTTGCTCATCTCGTTCCTTTCTCCGTAAACGCAGAACACCGGAGGACGCGAAGTTAACCAACGGCGATCGGTATCGCCTTGATCGCCCGGTGATTTGATTGGACCTTTGATTGCCATGATGGAGAGGCTTCCACCGTGGCGCCAAACCGATACGCTTCCCACCGTTGTTCCCAGCGAGATCGAGGCTAGGATGGCTTGAGGCCAGGGTCCACTGTACGCGCGCAATAACGCTGCATATAAAGGAATAGGCACACCATACTTATGAATAGGTAACGCTATTGCCCTAGAAGATTCCTGTTCTTGATCGAGCGGGCGCGTCACGAGCAGCCTCTCAATGGCCGCGAGGTCATCTTGGCTGCGGTTGACGGGCTCGCTGGGAGGGCCTCGCGATTTCGGCGGCCCTGCGCTTCTGATGAGAATGCGGCTATGAGCCAGCTCGTTGGGGACGTCGTTGCATCCGTTGGGGAGGAATGGTGCTCAGCCGGGGAAAGGCTGCAGCAGGCCCGTGCGCGCACAGTTCTTGCGGCGACCGGTACGGATGCAGGTCGATTGCGACGCAGGGGTGTCCGACCTCAACACCTGTGAGTCAGATTTAGCGTCTTG
>CAZKZT010000271.1:0-5521 GCA_964557265.1 uncultured Hyphomicrobium sp. | reverse complement strand
TGCTGTCCAACACACTCGGCGGCATGTTCGGCGGCAACAAGGGCGAGGCGCAAGCTGGCGAGCATGGCAACAGCTCGTCGACGCCGAACGAGCACGCCATTCACGACGCGTCGGACAACGACCCGGGCTCTTTCGACAGCCATGACGGCTACGAACAGGACTGGGGAAGCGACATCGATATCTGAGCCCGGCGCGTTCGCCTGAGATCACGGCACGTCCGGAGCGATCCGGGCGTGCTTGCCGTTTTCAGGGAGAGAGATGCGTTGCTCTGTCGTACGTCTCAGCGGGTGAAAGCGCTGGGGTGGCCGATCATCCCACGAGAGCAGCGCTCGCATCCGCCCGCACGCGCTCGACCATCGAATTGAGGCCATTCGAGCGCTGCGCGGTCAGATGTTCGCTGAGACCGAGTTCGCCGAAAAATGCGCGCGCATCCGCATCCAGCACCTCGCGCGCAGTCTTGCCGGTGTAGATCGCCAGCAGGATCGCAACCAAGCCCCGCACGATGTGTGCATCGCTGTCGCCGGCAATCACCAGCGTGGGAGCCGTGCCGCTATCGGGCGCCGCCCAGCTTGTGGCCAGCCACACCTGACTCGCGCAGCCACGCACCTTGTTCTCGGGCGTCCGCAGTGCCTCATCGAGCGGCGGCAACTCTCTGCCGAGCTCGATCACATATCTATACTTGTCCTCCCACTCATCGAGGAGGGCGAAGTCAGCGCGGATGTCGTCAAGCTTCATCGTCGTCCAGTGCGGTCTGCCGCCGGCAGGCCCGGCGTCGCTCCGTCTTCCCTGTATACGTGGTGCCGGCGCGGCTCAAGGCAAGTTGATGCCGGTCGAGGGCCGTCGCGCGCCTGCACCGCCGTTGATGCACTTCTGCCGCAGGTTTGGGTGAACGCATCACCCGGGGGCTGAATCTCTCGCCTCGCTGGAACCAATTCCGCGGCTCACAGTTCAATTCCTACAGGTCGAAGTGTCGGCTGCGGTGGCCATGCTTGCGACGCATGGGACGTGCTCAGCCTGTGCGGGTTTGATGCCACGGGCGTGCCCTGTTTCCGTAGCCTGATCGAGCCCTGCGTGCTGCTGCGTTCAGCCAAGGTTTCTGCAAATATGTCAGACGTTCACTCACACAACCTCGACGCGTCGGCGATCCATATGCTGCATCGCGCCAGTCAGGCTGCCGACGAGATGTTCAGCCATGAGACGTCGGGTGCCGAACTCACGCCGCGCCAATTCACCGTGCTGGCGGCGATGGAATCTCTGGAGAGCGCGAGTCAGACCCAGATCGTGGATGCGACCGGCATCGATCGCTCGACGCTCGCCGATATCGTCAAGCGGCTGGTCAAGCGCGGGCTCTTGAGCCGGCGCCGGTCGCGCTCGGACGCGCGCGCCTACGTGGTGCGTTTGACGCCGGACGGCAAGGCGATGCTGTTGCAGATCAAGCCGGCCGCCGAGCGGGTTGAGCAGCGCCTTTTCGATCAGGTGCCCGGTGCGCGCCGCGGCGAGTTGATCGCGGCCCTCGAGGCGATCATCGGTCAATTGGACGGGACGTCCGCTCCCAAGGCTGCGTAGCAGCGCTGCTTCCAAACGGCTGCGATGCTGACAAGAGCCGGGCGTGGTGAGGCTTTAGAGCGCGCGCAATGCGTGCGGCTATCGCCGCTTCGTGGCAATGCAACCCTTGAGGCAGCGCTGGAGCTCGGCATCGCAGCGCGCGGCGCCGCGGGTCGCAATGCGACATTGATTATGCCGCTGGCGGCACATGCTCGCGCACGATGCCTCCGCGACGACGATGCCCGGCTGTGTCCCCGGCGTTTCCGATCCACTGCGTGGCCCCTCTGCCCATCCGACAGCCGGAAGGATCAAGAGAGCAGCGGCGATCAGTAGGGCTCGTCTCATCAGCTTGCTCGTCGAGCCTCCCCGTCATCGTGGCCGGGCCACAGTACCATGACACGGAGAGTGTATGGTGAATCGGAACCGCATAACCAAGCGCGAGGCGCACAACCACGCCTCGCTCCAGACCGCGGGCAAAAGCCCTGCCCTCGGACTGGCGTCTTCCGAGCACCCGTCCGCACGACACTCACATGATCCCTGACGCTGAAACTGACAAGGGGACCGCCACCCACAGCCGAGTGACGTGTAATGCGGCCGCCATGAATGGGGGCTGAACCGTCAGTGATGCTCGAACGCTACGGGTGGGCGACGCTCGGTGGCCCGGCTGTCGAAACGCAAATCCGGCGCCGTGCGTCCGGCGCAATCGCGGGTTCTCGACGTCGATTTGACGGGGACTTGCGGAACAACGCTAGAACATCTATGGTGTTCCCGGTTTGTACAACATTTGCGCGTCGAGGATCCTCTCCGGCTTAGCCTGGGTCCTGTTGCAAGGAGAGTTCCGCGCGGTGCGCGAAACGAATCGATCGGTCGGCGTCAGACTCGGCGCCATCGGAAAGGAATTGGAGGAACCATGCTGACGGCAAAGCAGAAGGAACTGCTCCTGCTCATTCATCATCGGGTTCAGGATACGGGCGTCCCACCGTCGTTCGAGGAAATGAAGGAGGCGCTCGACCTCAAGTCGAAGTCGGGCATCCATCGGCTGATCACGGCGCTCGAGGAGCGCGGTTTCCTGCGACGCTTGCCGCACCGCGCGCGTGCGCTGGAAATCGTCAAGTTGCCCGACGCGCTGCTGGACGAGACTTCATCGGCGGCAAAGGCCCCGTTCCGCCCGCAAGTCATCGAAGGCGGGCGTGATCTGCCGCCGCCCGCGCCGCCGGTCGAGAGTGGCCCGTCGGGCATCAATGTGCCGATGATGGGCCGGATTGCGGCGGGTGTGCCGATCAGTGCCATTCAGGATCACAGCCAGGATGTGCTGTGTCCTCCCGACATGATTGGTGGCGGCGAGCACTTCGCGCTCGAGGTCGTTGGCGATTCGATGATCGAGGCCGGCATCCACGATGGCGACACGGTCATCATCAAGCGCGCCAACTCCGCGACCAACGGCGAAATCGTCGTGGCTCTGGTCGAGCACGAAGAGGCAACACTCAAGCGGATCTACCGCCAGAACGGCAAGGTTTCGCTCGAGGCGGCCAACCCCAACTACGAGACACGGCATTTCGGACCCGACCAGGTCGAGGTTCAAGGCAAGCTCGTAGGCTTGATCCGGCGTTACTGAGCGCGCAAGGTGCTGCGGGCCCGATCCAGCGGGCCAGCAACGCGCCGCGGGTGTACCGCGGCCATCAGGGATGTGAGCGTCATGAGTGATCTGCCGAAGTCGGTCCGCATCAACGAGGAGGGACCGCGCGAGGGCTTCCAGATCGAGAAGGGGCCGATTCCGACAGCGCGCAAGATCGCGCTGATCGACAGTCTGTCCGAGACCGGGCTGCAGCAGATCCAGTGCGTGTCGTTCGTCAATCCGAAGAACGTGCCCGGTTGGGCCGACGCCGAGGCGGTGACGGCTGGTTTCAAGAAGCGCGACGGCGTCAGCTACACCTGCCTGTGGCTCAACGACAAAGGGTTCGAGCGGGCGATGTCATCCGGCCGCTACGATATGGCGGGCCGTATCTCGCTGACCGCGTCCGAGACGTTCGTCAAGCGCAACCAGAACCGTACGCTCAAGGAAAATTACGACGCGCAGGCGGCGTCGATCGCGCTCTACCGGAAGCATGGCGTGGCGGTCGAGAAGGCGTCGATCATGGCGGCGTTCGGCTGTAATTTCGAAGGCGATATGCCGACCGAGCGTATCCTCGGAGTTGCGGGCCAGGTGTTCGAGATCGCGGCGGCCAACGGCCTCAAGATCAAGTCGCTGGCGCTGGCCGACACGATGGCCTGGGCCACGCCGGCCACGATCAAGCGTATCGTCGGTGCTGTGAGGGAGCGGTGGCCGGATGTGGAACTGGCGCTGCATCTGCATGACACACGCGGTATGGGCATTGCCAACGCCTACGCCGGCCTTGAAATGGGTGTTGCAGCCTACGATGCTGCCGTTGCCGGTCTTGGCGGTTGTCCGTTCGCGGCTCACAAGAGTGCCGCCGGAAATGTCTGCACCGAGGATCTCGTTTTCATGTGCGAGGAGATGGGCATTGCCACAGGGGTCGATCTCGGGCGGCTGGTCGAGAGTGCGACCCTCGCCGAAGAGATCGTCGGCCATCCGCTGCCGGGCTCGGTCAAGGGCGGTGGTACGCTTGGCCGCCTGCGCGCGCAGATCCGGGCCGCGAAGGCCGCCTGAAGCACGGCGCATCCGATCCAGTATCAGTCGATAAGAAGGAGAAGGCGGCAATGACCCCGATCTCAGCGCTGCAGAAGACCGCCGAAGTGCTCATGGCCAAGGCGGCGATCGAGATTCCCGACGACTATCTCGGCGGCCTTCGCCAGTGCGCCAATACCGAGAAGGGCGATCTCTCCGCATTCGTGATCCAGGCCATGCTCGACAACTACGACGCTGCCAAGGAGGATCGCCGCGCGATGTGCGGCGATACGGGCGTGCCGCGCTGGTATGTGAAATTCGGTAACGAGGCGCGTGTCGAAGGCGGCCCGGTCGCGCTCGAGGCGGCACTGCGGCGCGCGACCGCCAATGCGACGCAGTCGATCCCTCTGCGTCCCAACCGCGTGCATCCGCTCTGGCGGACCGACCACGACAACAACTGCGGAATCGGCGCGCCCGAGATCGAGTATTCTTTCCACCCGGATGGCGACTGGATCGACCTGACGACCGTCCACAAAGGCGGCTTGTTCGGTTCCGATTACCGGATGCTGTTTCCCGGTGACGGCATCGACGGGATCAAGCGCTTTTATCTCGACACGCTGATCGCGTTCGGCAAGCGCGGCCTCGCCTGTCAGCCGGCGATCGTCGGCGTCGGCCTCGGCGGCTCGAAGGATATCTCGGTCGTGCTCGGCAAGCAGGCGGCGTGTCTGCGCACGGTTGGCGATCGCAATCCCGATCCGAAAATTGCGGCGCTCGAAGACGAACTCAAGGAGATCGGCAACTCGATCGGCATGGGCGCCATGGGTTTCATGGGTTCAAGCATGGTCGTCGATTGCCACATCGAGGTCGGCTACTGTCACACGGGCGGGATGCCGATGAGCGTTCACATGTTCTGCCTTTCGTCACGACGTGCGACCGCGCGCATCCACCCCGACGGTCGCGTCGAATTCCGCACCGATCCGCTGTGGTTCACGGACTACATGCGCCGCGCGAGCGTCGAGTGGGACAGCGCGCCTGCGTCGCATCCGCAGGCCGCCGAGTAGCGGTCGCATGAAGCGGTTCGCGATATCGGCGATCGCTGCCGCGATGGTTGTTCTTCAGGCGGCAGCGGCGCTGGCCTGGAGCGAGCGGGAGGTCGCGACGGGCGGGCTCCACGGAACGCTGACGCTGCCCGCTGGCGGTGCGACGGCTCCGGCGGTGCTGATCCTTGCCGGTTCGGGGCCGACCGATCGCAACGGCAATTTTCCCGGTGCCTTCAACGACAGCCTGAAGCTCATCGCGCACGGACTTGCCGCGCAAGGGATCGCCTCGCTGCGCGTCGACAAGCGCGGC
>CAZKZT010000270.1:4827-5534 GCA_964557265.1 uncultured Hyphomicrobium sp. | reverse complement strand
TGCTTGCCGGTCTCACCGGCACGGCTTCCGGCGGCATGGCGATCGTCCTCAATGCATTTGGCAGCGACTTCATGGCGCTCGCCGAAACGCACGGCATCCACCCCGATCTGATGCACCGCATAACCACGATGAGCGCCGGCACCCTGGATGCGCTCCCTCACAACGGCACGGTATTGCTGCTGCTCCAGATCAGCGGGCTTTCGCATCGCGAAAGTTATTTGGACATGGTGATGACCGTCATCGTCAGCTGCATCATCGCCCTCATTGCCGTTATCGTCCTGGGTTCAATGTTCGGATCGTTTTGAACGACTGCGCGCGCATGGGCGCAGGCAACAACCGCATCAATCGAGGATCACAGGCATGCCCTTCTCGGCTGGAATAGTGTTCATCGCCACGGGCCTCGGCGTTATGCTGTTTGGCCTTCTCCTATTCTACGCGTTCCTGCCACTGCTGTTCGCGATCATTGGATTTGATATCGGCGTTCTCTTGGGGAGATGGTTGACGGGTGAGTTCGGCGTGATTGCCATCGCCCTGGGAATTTTTGCCGGAGGGGCTCTCGCGCTCGCCTCCTACGTGCTCGAGCCTTACCGCCGCATATTGTTGGGATGCTCCAACGGCATGCTGGTAGGCCTTGCGCTTGCTGCCGGCCTTGGTCTGGAAGGTTGGCTTTCCGGCTTCTTCAACGTGCTTCTTGCGCTCGTGGCGGG
>CAZKZT010000270.1:0-4817 GCA_964557265.1 uncultured Hyphomicrobium sp. | reverse complement strand
CTTTCGTGATCGTGTCGTCCGCCCTGGGTGGTGCGAGCCTCGTGGTGGCTGGTGCGCAGCTTCTCTTGCACGGCGGAATCCAAGGCGGCATCGGCGAATTCTGGCCGAGCCTCACCATCATTGTCCTGGCTGCGCTCGGCATATCGTGGCAGCTCAGCAAGGCCTCGAAATGGATGCAATGGCTGCCGGTGCCGCTGGATGCACCCGGCGCTTCATCGGAAGATCGGGAGAGGACGCCCAAAGCATGAGCGAATCCGTGCGGGTCGAGCGCTTTGCTCAAAAGGACGATCATCGGGCACGCACGCAGAGACTTGGACAACCTAATCCAGAGGCGACGTCGCCATGAGCGAAAAAGCAACAATGTCGGACACGCAGTTGGATGCTCTTGAATTGGACTGGTCATTGCAACAACGGGAGCAGCTTGGAAATCAGTTCACGGCACTCGGACGCGCCGGCTTCTACATCCAGTTGGCGCTGCTCGCGGTGCCGCTTTTCTTCGGCGCATACATGCTGCTGTTCGGGCGCTCTGGGGGGCCTGCCTCAACGCGGCTCGATCTGGGCAGCTACGTTTCCTTTGCCAGCTGCCTGATCATGGCATTCACGACGTACTGGTTTTATCGTTACATAAAGATGGGGGCCATGCTGCAGGATCCCCAACGCGCCATCGCTCGATCGCGCGTACTCACGACGGTTTGGATTGGCTTTGGCGCGGGCTGGGTGGGCATCGTCTTCTCGGTCCTGCTTCTCCTCGCGGCGACGTGGCGCATGATGTTCGTGCTTCTGACCAATCCACAGTCCGGCTTGCTGATCGCCCCAAATCTCGGCACGAATCCCGGTTATTCGATCTCCGCCATTGATGCCATCGGTCTCACCTTGCTCGTCCTCAGCCTGACCGCCGAGTTGGTCGCGTTAGGCCTATCGCTTTGGCTGCTCTTCAAGATGACATGGCCGTCTTCGATCGAGACGGGTGCGCCAGCGACTGATCCGGCAGCGTGACGGCGATCCGGTCTCTACTGCTCGATTGCGCCGCCGAATAGAGGCCCATCATGCGACACCGAGCTGCCGGGTTCTCGCCGATCGCGGACGCAGTAATCGTCACTGCTGCGGCCTGCATCGTCGTTGCCTTCATGCGATGGGCGGCATCGATCGTTGCTCCTGTTCTGCTCGCCTTGTTCATCACCATGATCGCCACGCCACCAATGATGTGGATGCGGCGGAAGGGCTTGCCCAAGTTCCTTGCTGTCCTTGTTGTTCTCTTCATACTCCTGGACGTGGGTAGCCTCATCGCGTTGATGACAACCAGCGCGTTGGAGGCATTCAAGGACGGGCTGCCCCGCTATCAAGAGCGGATGGTGCTACTTACTGATCAACTGGGGCTATGGCTGGAAAGCATCGGGGTCGATAAGTCCCGGGAAGCGCTCCGCGATCTCACAAGTCCAGCCGTTGTCAGTCGCGCCGTCTATGCTGCTCTGACCAACGCGAGCGGTGTGGTCGCCAATGGCCTCCTGGTCCTACTGATCGTCGCGTTCATGCTGGCGGAGGCACCTTCGGCGCTCGAGCGGCTGCGAGCGGATCTACCGGGTGCAAGCGCTGTCGAGACAGAGTTTCAAAAACTCTCGAGAGACATCAACAGGTACATGCTGATTAAAGTCATCATGAGCGCCGTCACAGCGATCTGCATTTTCATATTGCTGTGGGGCATCAATCTTGACTATGCCGTCGCTTTGGCGATAGCGGCATTTCTGCTGAACTTCATCCCGGTCGTCGGAAACATCCTCATGACCGTGCCGGCGGTGCTCGTTGCGCTTGTCGAGGGCGACCTCGCGTTGGTTCTTACTGTCGTCCTTGGCTATGCGGCTGTGAACCTCGTGATCGGCAATGTCATCGAGCCGCGCCTCACAGGCCGCGAACTCGGGATCTCATCTGTCCTCGTTCTCTTGTCACTTTTGTTCTGGGGCTGGGTTCTTGGTCCCATCGGGCTGTTCTTATCGGTGCCATTGACCATGACGCTGAAGGCGGCGTTGGGGATTCTCCAGACCACGCCGTCCGTCGACACCGATCCATCCGCCTTAACCGAACCCAGCTCATGAAGGATCGTGAAAAACACGCCGGTCTGAAAACGGTGGGCCAACGGACGAGAAGTGGTGTCAAGCACGAGAGTTGGAAAGCTGCACTCGACCTCAATGCCCAGGGCAACACCGACAAGTGTGTGTTCGTACGCTTGGAGCTCACCAACAGTCCAAACGCGCAACCCATGTTGATTAGCGCGAGAAGCGGATAGGCACACTGAGGACGATGGATCCGCCGCCCATGTTTGCCGGCGGCGCTGGCACTGGACTCGCGCGCCGCGCCAGTGCAACCGCCTCCTGATCGAGGAGTGCGCTGCCGGAAGAACGGATGAGCCGCGCTGACAGAACGCGGCCCGAGCGGTCGATCGTGAAGGCGATCGATGCGGTTCCGGTTCCACCGCCGGCGGGATAGCGCTTATGCCGGTTCAAGTGGGCCATCATCGTGCCGCGCCACGTCGCCACCGACATGGAGGATGCGATGCCCGACGTTGGCGCAGCGTTGGCGCGCGCGCGTGCGGCGTCCACGGGCTTTGGTGCCGCCGCCGTCTGGGAAACCGATCGGCGCCGTGGCTTCGGCTTGGGTTTGGGCTTCGTAATCTTCTTCTTCTCGGGCTTCTTTTCTTCGACTTTGTCGACCTCGTTCTCGACCTCGCGCTCGATCGGTTCCGGCGGTGGTTCCTTGGGCGGCTCGGTCTTGACGGGTTCGACTTCAGGCTCGGGCTCTTCCTTGACCGGTTCCTCTTTGGCATCCGTCGGCGTGTTCTCAGCGCTCATATCCTGCTGGACGCCCACAGCCACATCCTGCTGCGGCACCTCGGGCGCAACCGGTAGCGGGGCCAGTTCGATCATCACGGCTGCCGGCGGCTCACCTGCGGGGCTTGGGGGATTTGGCCAGTTGGCAATCGCGAGCGCTGCGCCGCCGTGGACCGCCACGACGAACACGGTTGCAAGCGTCCAGCGCGTCAGAAGCTGACGCAGCGTTTCGCCATCCGAGGTGTGTGTGCCATCCGTCACGGCGCCCCCGTCGGTGGTGTGGGCAATGGGCTGGCGCCGTCACCTGCCGGCAGCATCTCGAGCCCGACGAGCCCGATTTTGAGATAGCCCGCGTTGCGGAGAAGGTTCATCACCTCCATGAGGTCACCGTAGTCGACGGTTTTGTCGGCGCGAACGAACACGCGCTCGTCGGTATTCCCTTTCGTCTTGCCGTCGAGCGCCAACTTGAGGCCCTCGCGCGTCACAGGATCGTTGCCGAAAGCGAGCGTCAGGTCCTCCTTGACGGTCAGGAAGATCGGCTCGCTCGGACGCGGTTGCGCCTTCGCATTCGATGCCGGCAGATCGACTGAGACATCGACGGTGGACAACGGTGCCGCCACCATGAAGATGATGAGCAGCACGAGCATGACGTCGATGAACGGCGTCACGTTGATCTCGTGATTTACCTCCAGCTCATCGCTGTTGTCGCGCGCTTTGAGACTTCCCGCCATCGCGTTACTCCGCAGCTCCTGGAACGGCAGGGCGTACGGATCGCGGCAGCTCCCGTGCATCAAGTTCCCAGCTTACGAGGCGCTCCACGCCCGCGGAGGCATCTGCAAGCAGCAGCCGGTAGCCTGCGATCGACCGCGCAAAGCCATTGTAGATGATGACGGCGGGAATGGCCGCGACGAGGCCGATAGCCGTTGCAAGCAGCGCCTCCGCAATGCCCGGCGCGACGACCGCGAGATTCGTCGTCTGCGATTGGCTGATGCCGATGAACGAGTTCATGATGCCCCACACGGTGCCGAACAGACCGACGAACGGCGCCGTAGCGCCGATGGTGGCGAGCACCCCCGTGCCGAGCGTCATGCGGCGTCCGGCATTGGCTTCGACACGGGAAAGCCGTGAGGTCACGCGCTCTTTAATCCCCGCCTTCAGGTCGTGGCTCGCGAGCTGATCGAGTGTGGCAAGCGAACGCGTGAGCTCATGGCCAGCTTCGCGTACGAGAATCGCCCCCGTACTGCGCGAGTGTCCGAACATGTCGGCGGCCTCGGCAAGGTGCTGCGCGGCCAGAATCTTGCGAATGGCTTTGCGGAGACGGAGCTTGCCCGCCCATAGTTCGAAGACCTTGGCGGCCCAGATGATCCACGTGATGACGGACGCGAGCGCGAGCCCAATCATCACGACTTTGACGACGATATCCGCCGCCATGAACATACCCCACGGTGACAAATCATGAGGCAAGGCGCTCGATTTGGCAGGCGCGGATTCCGAGCGAGGGAGAGGCGCGGTCGGTGCGGCGGGAGACGTCGGTGCGACGGCTTCGGCCTCCGTTGCGTTCGGTGGCGCGGCGGCCGGAGCTCCCTCGGCAGGCTTGAGATCCGTTGCAGCAGGAACGGCCGGTGGTTCCGCGACAGGCGGTGACGCCGGTGCAGGCGTTTCGACGGCTGCGGGCGGCAGTGACGGCGGCGGCACAGCAACTTCTTGCGCGGCGGCTCCGGCTGCCAGCCCCGTGAGCACGAGCGCGGCGAGCGCACTCAGTCGCGTGCACTGCGTGATCGAACTTATCATCATATCAGCGGCCAACTCGGGCATGAAGATCTGCCCCTTCCGGGTGCAGGCGGCTGGGCGGAACCTGCGGTGCGGCGCGCGGCCCAGTCAGGAGACGACAGCCCGTACACGCGATGCGGTCGAGGGCGTGTCCGGTCACCAGATCCGCGACCGTGAAGCGATCGAGCAAAGTGGCGAATGTCTGCCGGGCCGAATCGGCGATCA
>CAZKZT010000269.1:0-5534 GCA_964557265.1 uncultured Hyphomicrobium sp. | reverse complement strand
TTCGCCCCCCACGCGCGAACGACTGAACTCTTGTCTTCTGTTCCTGATTCCACTCCCCTCTATGACAAAAACGGCCACCACTCGGAATTCGAGTGGTGGCCGTTTCCGTTAGCGCGCGAACCGCCTCGGACCTCAGAAGCCTAGCCAGGCCTCGATCGGGCCCTTCGGAAGCGGCACCAGAAACCATCGCTCGAACATGAAAAAGAAGAAGATCGGCACGCCGAACGCCACAGCGACGGCGCGGACGAACGGCTCCTTACCCACCAGCGTCATGAACAGAAGCAGGAATATAGCCGATGCGGCATAGAAGCCGATGAACTGCACAGCGCCGACGTAGCCGATCGCCGGGATGAGCACCGTCAATACCCGCCCAACCGCAACCCGCGAGACAAACGAGCCCCGAATGCTTTCGTCGCCGGCCAGAACAGCTTTCAAGAGAATCGCGATGCTCGCCGTGCCGAGAACCACAGCGATGTAGAACGGAAAGTAGCCCGCGCGCGGCCCTTCCCCTTCGGCCCATCCGATACCCAGCCGCATGCTGTCGTAGATGATGATCGAACTGACGGCGAGCAGCGCCAGCGCTACCACGATCTCCATCGTCCGATTGGAGACCATAGATCGTTCGTCGGACGCATCATCCTGCTCGTGCATGTTCCACTCCTTGCCCCAGCAAAGCCCTCACGGCATGGCGACGCCGTGAGGGCCGTTTGTGCAGGACCGATCGGCCCCTCAGGCCGATTACTTTCCGGCAGCGAGGAAGCCGGCCGACTTCATCAGTTCGTAGTGGCGCTTCTCGGCATCCGCGACCCACTTCGCGTACTCGTCACCGGCCATGAAAGTATCGTTGAAGGCGCCCTTCTCCATGAATTCCTTCCAATCCGGCGTCTCTCTCACCTTCTTGAACAGGTCCACGTAGTATGCGAGCTGATCCTTCGTCACGCCTGCCGGCATGAAGATGCCGCGCAGCATCTGGTAGCTGACATCAACGCCTGACTCCTTGCAGGTCGGGATGTCGGACCAGGCCATCTTATCCGTCACCTTCGCAGTGTACTTGCTGCGCTTTTCGTCAAAGATGCACAGCGGCCTGAGGCCACCCGCGCGCCACTGCGCCACGGCCTCGATCGGGTTGTTGACGGTTGAATCGACGTGCTTGCCGACGAGCTGGACGGCCACGGCACCACCACCTGCGAACGGCACGTAGACGAATTTTTTGCCGCCCGTCACGCCTTCCAGCGCGACCGTGATGATCTGATCTTCCTGCTTGGATCCCGTGCCACCCATCCGGAACTTCTTGTCATCGCCGGACTTCACGGCCGTCACGTAATCACTTGCAGTCTTGTAAGGCGTGTCGCTGTTCACCCAGAGGACGAACTGATCGAGTGCCAGCATGGAAACCGGCGTCAGGTCCTTCCAGTTGAATGGAACACCCGTGGCCAGCGGCGTGGTGAAGAGGTTCGAGAGCGTGATGATGATCTGGTGTGGATCGCCCTTGCTCTTCTTGACCTCGAGGAAACCTTCAGCGCCTGCGCCACCTGCCTTGTTGACGACGACGATCGGCTGCTTGGAGAGGTTATGCTTGCCGACGACACCCTGAATGAAGCGAGCCATCTGATCGGCACCGCCGCCCGTCCCAGCGGGGATGATGAATGTGATCTGCTTCGTCGGCTCCCATGCCTGAGCCGGCAAGACTGAGCCGGCGACAAGCGCCGCTCCAGCCATAGCAGCTCCGGCGAAGCGCCGCCGCAGCGTCGTGCATCGTAGTTGCATTGCCGTTTCCTCCATTGGTATCTGCCTCGATTTTCGAGGCTTTGTTGCCGCCTTCAGTCTCAAAGGCGGAAAAAGCATCGTCCTCCTCGTTTCGCGCCTCGCGTGCTCTAAGCAGCGGTCGCTGAACGAGGCTGCCCGAAGCGCGACTTGAGCGCACCTATGAGCGGCCACACGAGCATGATCAGACCCAGCGACATGATCGAGGCCACGAGCGGGTTTGCCCAGAAAATACTGAGGTTGCCCTGCGAGAGCAGCATGCTCTGCCGGAACGACTCCTCAGCCTTGTCGCCAAGCACGATCGCCAGCACCAGCGGCGCCAGCGGATACTGCAGTTTATTGAAGACATAGCCGACGACGCCGAACACCAGCATCATCCACACGTCGAACATGTTGTTGTTCACAGTGTAGGCGCCGATCGCGCAGATCACCAGAATGACCGGCGCGATGATCGAGAAAGGAATGCGCAGGATTGCGGCGAACAACGGCACGCACGTGAGCACGACGATGAGGCCGACGATGTTCCCGAGGTACATCGACGCGATGAGCCCCCAAACAAACTCTTTCTGCTCGACAAAAAGCAACGGTCCAGGCTGCAGACCCCAAATGAGCAAGCCGCCCAGTAGCACTGCCGCTGTCGGCGACCCCGGAATGCCGAGCGTCAGCATCGGCAGCAGAGCGCTCGTACCCGCGGCATGCGCTGCTGTTTCTGGCGCGACGACCCCCTCGATCTCCCCCTTGCCGAAATTGTCGCCGCGCGGCGACATCCGCTTGGCGAGACCGTAGCTCATGAAGGATGCCGGCGTCGCGCCGCCCGGCGTGATGCCCATCCAGCAGCCGATGATGCAGCTGCGGATCGAGGTCATCCAGTACTTCAGCAGCTTCTTCCAGGTCGTCAACACCACGCGCAGGCGAAGCTTCGCCTCCGAACCTTGGAACTTGAGGCCGTCTTCCATCGACGAGAGAATCTCGCCGATGCCGAAGAGGCCAATGACCGCGATCAGAAAATCGAAGCCGCCGAGAAGCTGATCGTAACCGAACGTCATACGCAGCTGGCCTGTGACGCCGTCCATGCCCACCGCCGCGAGCGAGAAGCCGAGCGCCATAGCGGCAATCGTCTTCCACGCGCTACCTCGTCCCATGCCGACGAAGCTCGCGAAAGTCAGGAAGAAGACCGAAAAGAACTCGGCAGGCCCGAATCTCAGCGCGAATTTGGCAATAAGCGGCGCGAGGAACGTAATAACGACAACCGCGACGAAGGCACCAATGAAGGATGACGTGAAAGCTGCCGTGAGCGCTTCGTCGGCATTGCCCTTGCGCGCCATGGGATGACCGTCGAAGGTCGTCGCGACCGACCAGGGCTCACCCGGAATGTTGAAGAGGATCGAGGTGATCGCACCGCCGAACAATGCTCCCCAGTAGATGCAAGAGAGCATGATGATCGCGGAGGTCGGGGGCATCGTGAAAGTGAGTGGCAGCAGGATCGCCACTCCGTTTGCGCCGCCCAGCCCCGGCAAGACGCCGATGATCACACCCAGCACGATACCAATGAACATCAGCGCGAGATTGTAGGGGGTCAGCGCAACGCCGAACCCCTGCATTAGCGAGGCGATTTCTTCCACAGTCCCTCCGCCAACCAACGTTCCGCCCTGTTACGGGGAAGGTACGCGGACCGGTCGGGATCCTTGCGCCTCAAGCCCCGCTGCCCGACGTTGCGGGCCCACCCCATGACATCCGAGTTTATCGGTTCGCTGTTCTCGGGATGGTTATTATTGGCATACCATATACCCCTACTTATAAGAGTGACAAGAAGGCACAAACGCAGGCGCAACGAGGAAACGCACATGCGGCGCGTGCAGCGCGAAGAGATGGTCGGCGGATGCGCAGAAACACGCTTGTAATAGGCCTTTCTGCGATTTTCTTGCACGTCATCGACATGCGCATGAGTCCTGTCGACAGCGAAGCTCGTAACGCAGGTGCACCATAGGGTACTTGAATTGAGTGTGGCTGCCGCCCTATGGTATACCAAGAACCACAGCCAGCTCGGCCGCAATTATAGCCGCCGCGGAGACTGGTCATCTCGAGGTACGCCGTTGTCCGATACTCAAATCCGCATTGCCCCGATCGTCGAGAGCCTCAGCCTCAAGGCCAAGGCTTATACGGCGCTCAAATCGGCGATCATGCAGATGAACATCTACGACAACAACGCCGAGCTGAAGCTCGACGAGCGTGATCTGTCGGCGCGCTTCGGCGTATCGCGGACGCCGCTGCGCGAGGCGCTCGCGCAGCTCGATTCGGAGGGCCTCGTGCGCATCGTGCCGCGCAAGGGCATCTTCATCGTCCGGCGCACCAAGGCCGAAATTCTCGAGATGATCACCGTCTGGGCCGCGCTCGAGAGCATGGCCGCACGCCTCGCGACCAAGGAAGCGACCGACGAGGAACTCGCTGGCCTGCACGAGCTGGTCGACAATTTCTCGTCGGACAAGGTCGCCGCAAAGATGGGCGAGTACTCGGATACCAACATCCGTTTCCATCAAGCGATCATCAGGCTCAGCAAGTGTGGCCTCATCGCCGAGATGACAGAAACCCTGTTCTTCCATGTCCGCGCCATTCGCCAGCGCACGATCTTCGAGGACAACCGGGCCAAGCGCTCGATCGTCGACCACAAGGAAATCGTGGCGGCGCTGGAGGCGCGCGGCGCGGATCGCGCTGAGAGACTGGTGCGCGAGCACACGCTGAAACTGCGCGACCACGTGGAACGATTCGTCGACATCGACTAACGCCCCCTGGATCAATCCAAGGGCGAACCAACGCGAACAATCATTTTGCGAGCGGGAGGGAGTACAAATGTCCGCAAACGCCGAAAAAGCCGACACGACTTCAGCTACTGACGAACAGGAGCTGACCGACGGCTTTCATCTCATCATCGACGCGCTCAAACTCAACGGATTCGAAACCATCTACGGTGTGCCGGGCATCCCGATCACCGACTTCGGCCGAATGGCGCAAGCGGAGGGCATTCGCGTGCTCTCGTTCCGCCACGAGCAGAACGCGGGCTATGCGGCATCGATCGCCGGCTATCTCACGAAGAAACCCGGCATCTGCCTCACCGTGTCGGCGCCGGGCTTCCTCAATGGCCTGACTGCGCTTGCGCACGCAACGACCAACTGCTTCCCGATGATCCTCATCTCGGGCTCGTCCGAGCGCGAGATCGTCGATCTCCAGCAGGGCGACTACGAAGAGATGGATCAGCTCGCGATCGCCAAGCCGCTGTGCAAGGCCGCGTTCCGCGTGCTGCACGCGCAGGACATCGGCATCGGCGTAGCGCGGGCGATCCGCGCCGCCGTATCAGGACGCCCTGGCGGCGTTTACCTCGATCTGCCGGCGAAGCTGTTCGGCCAGGTGATCAGCGCCGAAGCCGGCCGCAAGTCGCTGGTGAAAGTGATCGACGCGGCACCGGCGCAGATCCCCGCACCCGAGGCGATCAAGCGCGCGCTCGACGTACTGAAATCAGCGAAGAAACCGCTGATCATCCTCGGCAAAGGTGCAGCCTACGCGCAGGCCGATGACGCGATCCGCGCACTGGTGGAAAAAAGCGGCATTCCGTTCCTGCCGATGAGCATGGCGAAAGGCCTCTTGCCGGATACACATCCGCAGTGCGCCGGCGCCGCGCGTTCGACGGTACTCGCGCAATCAGACACGGTGATGCTGATCGGCGCGCGCCAGCGCACTGCGGATGTGTATCCGGCAAGAGGCCCTTCGCCATGCTC
>CAZKZT010000268.1:0-5547 GCA_964557265.1 uncultured Hyphomicrobium sp. | reverse complement strand
CGTAGGCGCTGATGCGCGCCTTGGACTTGGCCTGGCGTGCCTTCGGCGACGACTGGATCCACTCCAACTCGCGCTTGAGCGCGCGCTGGCGGCCTTCTTCCTGGCCCTTCTCGACCTCGAGGCGCTTCGCCTTCTGCTCGAGCCAGCCCGAGTAGTTGCCCTTGTACGGCACGCCCTGGCCGCGATCGAGTTCGAGCGTCCATTCGGTGATGTTGTCGAGGAAGTAGCGATCGTGCGTGACGAGGATCACGCAGCCCGCGTACTCCTTCAGGAAGCGTTCGAGCCACGCGACGCTTTCGGCGTCGAGATGGTTGGTCGGCTCGTCGAGCAGCAGGATGTCGGGCTTCGACAGCAGCAGCTTCGTGAGCGCGACGCGGCGGCGCTCGCCGCCCGACAGCTTCGTCACGTCGGCATCGCCCGGCGGGGAGCGCAGCGCATCGAGCGCCTGCTCGACCTGCGCGTCGAGATCCCACAGGTTCTGCGCGTCGATCTGGTCCTGCAGCTCGGTCATCTCGTCGGCGGTCTCTTCCGAGTAGTTCGCCGCGATCTCGTTGTAGCGATCGAGGATCGCCTTCTTCTCCGCCACGCCTTCCATGGCGTTGCCGAGCACGTCCTTGTCGGGATCGAGCTGCGGCTCCTGCGGCAGGTAGCCGACGGTGACGCCTTCGGCCGCCCAGGCTTCACCCGTGAAATCTTCGAGCTGGCCGGCCATGATCTTGAGCAGCGTCGATTTGCCGGCGCCGTTGGGGCCGACGACGCCGATCTTGGCACCGGGGTAGAAGGACAGATTGATGTCCTTGAGAACCTGCTTGCCGCCTGGATAGGTCTTCGACAGGCGGTGCATGTGGTAGACGAATTGCGGGTTGGCCATCGGCGGCTAGTCCTCGTCGCGACGCATGTGGGGGTTGGTCCGCCTTGTAGCCGAACCGGCGGGGCGGAGCAACGAGGCGCACTGATGTCATCGCGGGACGCGGCGGGCCCGAGGCACGCTGGGGCGCGGCTATGGGTTGCAGGTCTGCGCGCCCCGTCGAGGGTGGCACCGGCGGCAGCAACGACCTATGCTCCCGTGCACGTCCTGATCTCCAAGGAGACTTTGCATGACTGCGCCACGACCGAAGGCCACGGCTACCGTTCTGATCGATAATGAACGTGTGGTGACGACGCGCTGGGACTTCACGCCAGGGGCCGAGACGGGCTGGCATCGCCACGGCCACGACTACGTCGTGCTGCCGGTGACGGGTGGCGCGCTGCGGCTCGAGGAGCCGGGCGGGACAACGCGGGATGTGCCGTTGACGAATGGCGTGCCCTACTATCGTGGTGAGGGCGTCGAGCACAACGTCATCAATCCGACGGACCACGACGTGGCGTTCATCGAAGTCGAGATCAAGTAGCAAACGCGCGACGCCGCCCGGGAGGCCGGGCGGCGATTGACTGTGCGATTTGGCAGTCGTGAAACGGGAGCGGCGCAGAGCACGCCGCCCGTCCTCAGTTCGAGTTGCCGCCGGTCATATCGGCCTGCGTGTCGGAGAACTTGGTCTTCGACGAGACGGCGCCCATCGCCTCGCTGAAGAATCTCGTATCGTCGCCTGCCACCAGGGCCGGGTTGCAGTTCGGCGAGCAGCTGTAGGTCTCGCGCTTCGCACCCTTGAAGATGCTGACATGGCTGGTGGCATCGCGCGTGACGACGATGCGCTGGTTCTGGATCACGTTGCGCTCGGCATCCAGGACGATGACGTTCGTCGTGCCGAATGCCTTGCCGGTCACGACCAGCAGATTGGTCGACTGGACGGTGACGTCGGCAATCGACGGATTGCCGATGATGATTTCCTTGACCGGACGGGGCAGGCGCAGCAGTTGCGACTGGTCGTACCTGACCACGAGGTCTTCGGCGCTTGCGGTCGGGGCAGCGATGACCTGCACCGTTGCGGCCATGATCAGGGCGGCGACAGCGTGGACGAAGCGGGTGGCGGCAGTGGCAGACATGGTGGCCATCCTCGGGCGCGCGAGTGATATCGTTGCCGAGTTAGCCAGTAATTGATGAAGGAAGTGGAAACGCCTGGGTTGTTCTGTGCCTGAACGGTCACCGGTGCCGCTTCAGGCCTTGGTCTCGGCAAGCGCCGGGGCGGGAATGGTCACGACCTCGCCATTGCGGACGGTGAGCGCGACTTCGCCTCGTTTGAGCCGTAGCGCGTCCTCTCCGAACAGCTCGCGCCTCCAGCCCTTGAGCGCCGGCACATCCGGGTTCGCCTGACTGGCGATCGCCTCGATGTCTTCCGCATCGGCGATGAGCCGCGAGGCCACCTTGTGCCGCTGCGCGGTGGCCTTCAGGAGGACACGCAACACATCGCACATGGCGTTGACGTCACCCGAGGGGCCAGATCCGTGCGGAATGGCGGGCAGGGAGGCCGGGTCGCGGGCGAGGCCGCGGTTGACGGCATCGACGATCTCGCGGGCACGCTGGGAGCGCGAGAAACCGTCGCTGAGCGTGCGCAGCTCCGCGAGTTGCTTGGTTTCGGTCGGCATCTGGCTCGCGATGTCGTAGAGCGCTTCGTCGCGGATGACGCGGCTGCGCGGGACGTCCTGGGCCTGGGCCGAGCGCTCGCGCCACGCAGCAAGCTCGATCAGGACCGCGAGCGACTTGCGGTTGCGCACCTTGAGCTTCAGGCGGCGCCACGCGTCCTCGGGCAGCGTTTCATAGGTCGCGGGATCGAGCAGTGTCCCCATCTCCTCGTCCACCCAGTGGGCGCGGCCGGAGGTATCGAGCGTGTTCTTGAGGCTCGTGTAGACTTTACGCAGATGGGTGACGTCGCCGAGGGCATACAGGAGCTGCTTCTGGCTCAGCGGGCGGCGGCTCCAATCGGTGAAGCGCGATGATTTGTCGAGGTCGGCGCCGGCAATCCGCTTGACCAGATTGACGTAGCTGATGCTGTCGCCGAAGCCGCACACCATGGCGGCGACCTGCGTATCGAACACGGGCGCGGGGAGCGAGCCCGTCTTGACGTGGACGATTTCGAGATCCTGCCGCGCGGCGTGGAAAACCTTGATCACCTTGCGGTCGAGCATCAGCTCCCAGAATGGGGCGAGGTCGATGTTGTCCGCAAGCGGGTCGACGATGGCCTCGACATCGGGACTGGCGAGCTGGACAAGGCACAGCTTCGGCCAGAACGTCTGCTCGCGCATGAATTCCGTATCGACGGTAACGTATTCGCTTTGCGCCAGTTGGCGGCAGAGGACGGCAAGACCATCAGTCGTAGTGACGACATTCATCGCGGCGTGTTCAGAACCATGGTGGGTGAAGCAGATCTGGGTCCGGCATAGCAGGTTCACCGCCGCCAGGGGACATTATTTATCGCCGCGGCCCCTGGGAAAGGCGTTTTGGAAGGTCATGCAACCAAGCCATGCCGGGAGCGCGGACCTCCTGAGGGCCGGGCAGCGAGGCCGCGCCGCGGACGGCTAGGTTTGTCCGCCGCCGCTGGTTTTGATGTCGGCGAATTTGATCTCCGGCGAGCGTTCCTCGATCCACTGGAGCGAGAACGCCGATTGGGCGAGAAACACCGCGTCGCCATCGAGGTCGCGGGCGACCTGCAACCTGTTGCGCGCGATGAAATCGTCGAGTTCGGCGGCAGTCGCGGCGGTAATCCAGCGAACGGTGTCGCAGGGCGCCGGATCGAAGCCGATCGGCAGGCCGTACTCGTTGGCGAGCCGGTCTGCCAGCACGTCGAGCTGCAGTGCGCCGATGACGCCGACGACGGGCGGCGACCCGTCGACCGGCAGGAACAGCTGCACGACGCCTTCCTCGGCCATCTCCTGCAGCGCCTCACGCAGCTTCTTCGCGCGGATCGCATCCTCGAGCCGGATGCGGCGCAGGATTTCGGGCGCGAAGCTCGGGATGCCGAGGAACTTCAGATCCTCCCCCTCGGTCAGCGCGTCGCCGATACGCAACGTGCCGCGGTTCGGGATGCCGACCACGTCGCCCGCGAAGGCTTCCTCCGCGATCGAGCGGTCCTGGGCGAAGAAGAACTGCGGCGACGTTATCGCCATCGTCTTCCCCGTACGCACGACCTTGACGCGCATGTTGCGCGTGAGTTTGCCCGACGCGACGCGCATGAAGGCGATGCGGTCGCGGTGGTTCGGATCCATGTTCGCCTGGATCTTGAAGACGATGCCGGACATCGTCGGCTCGGTTGCCTCGACGGTGCGCGTCGCGGCCTGCTGCGCGCGCGGCGGCGGTGCGTGGGCGACGAGCGCGTCGAGTAGATTGCGCACGCCGAAATTCTTGAGCGCGCTGCCGAAATACACCGGCGTCAACGTGCCGTGTCGGAAGGCTTCGAGGTCGAACTGACCTGCCGCACCCGAAACGAGATCCATCTCCTCGCGCCATTGCGCCGCTGTCTCGGAATCGACGAGCGTATCGATGATGGGATCGTCAGGGCCCGTGACCGCTACGCCTTCCGGATCGTCGTCGAGACGGGTGATGCGATGGCTGTTGAGATCGTAGGTGCCGCGAAACTGGCGCCCGCGCCCGATCGGCCACACCATCGGCGCGGTGTCGAGCGCGAGTGTCTTCTCGATCTCGTCGAGCAGTTCGAGCGGCTCCTGGCTCTCGCGGTCCATCTTGTTGATGAAGGTGATGATCGGGATGTCGCGCAGCCGGCAGATCTCGAACAGCTTGCGCGTGCGGGCTTCGATGCCGCGCGCCGCGTCGATCACCATGATCGCAGCGTCGACCGCGGTGAGCGTGCGGTAGGTGTGGTCCGAGAAGTCTTCGTGGCCCGGCGTGTCGAGCAGGTTGAAGATCGTATCGTGGTATTCGAACGTCATCACCGACGTGACGACCGAGATGCCGCGCGAGCGTTCGATCGCCATCCAGTCGGAGCGGGTGCGGCGGCGGTCGCCCTTGGCGCGCACCTGGCCGGCGAGCTGGATCGCGCCGCCGAACAGCAGCAGTTTCTCGGTCAGCGTCGTCTTGCCGGCGTCGGGGTGCGAGATGATCGCGAACGTGCGCCGGCGCGCGACTTCGCGCGCGATCTCGGCCGGCACGCCACCGGCGGGGCGCGCGGGGGCTGCCGCAGGCGCGGGTGCCGCGATGTCGCGCGGGGTCTCGTCGTTCACGGGGCGGGTCTCCTCGGGCAGTGAATCGTGCGTGGCTATACCACTATACCCGCCGCGGACGCTAATGCTTGCCGCGGTCCGCGACGCCGTCGTGCGGAGCACGCCTTCGGCATGACGGCTACCGCGGCCGCGGGGCTGCCTCGCCGGTGGGAAGTCCTGCGGCGCGATCTTGGAGCGCCACCGACGGGCAGTAAACTGGTGGTTACGGCCCGTAGGTCACGAACGAGATCACGTTGCCGTCAGGGTCGCGGACCTGGAAATCGGTCCCGCCCCAGGGCTTTGACGTCGGCACCTGGGCGATCTCGGCGCCGCGCGCCTGGATCTCACTGAACAGCGCGTGGACGTCGACGACTTCGATGATGGCGAGGATGAGTGAGACTTCCCGGCCGGCGAGCTCGGCGAAGTTCGGCTCGTGCACGCAACGCAGGTGGATGC
>CAZKZT010000267.1:0-5577 GCA_964557265.1 uncultured Hyphomicrobium sp. | reverse complement strand
ACGCGGCCGAGCAGGCCCTTGCCGACCGGCACTTCCACGATGGCGCCGGTCCGCTTGACCGTGTCGCCTTCCTTGATCGAGCGGTCGTCACCGAAAATAACGACGCCGACGTTGTCGTTTTCGAGGTTGAGCGCCATGCCGCGGATGCTGCCCGGGAACTCGACCATTTCGCCCGCCTGGACGTTGTCGAGGCCGTACACGCGCGCGATACCGTCGCCAACCGACAGCACTTGGCCAATTTCGGAGACTTCTGCCTCCTGGCCGAAATTCTTGATCTGTTCCTTGAGGATCGCGGAGATCTCAGCGGCCTTGATTTCCATCAGCGGACCTCTTTCATGGCGGTCTTGAGTGAGTTGAGCTTGGTGCGAAGCGAGCTGTCGATCATGCGCGATCCCATCTTGACGATGAGACCGCCGAGCAGCGTCGGGTCGACCTTGGTGATCAGATTGACGTCCTTGCCGGCAGAGGCCCGGAGCGTCTCCTTGAGTGCGGCGAGCTGCTCATCCGAAAGCGAATGCGCGCTCGAAATCTCGGCGTTGATCTCGCCGCGCTGGCGGGCGGCAAGCGTCAGGAACGTGCGGCTGATGTCGCCGACGGCAAAAAGGCGCCGGTTGCGGGCCAGCACCTTGAGGAAATTCGCGACGAGCGGCGAGAATGCCGCTTTTTCAGCAATCGCCGCGATGGAACGGCCCTGGTCTTCGCTGGTGAAGACGGGGCTGCGCACCAGTCGCTTGAGATCGGCGCTGCCGTCGAGCAGCGACTGCAGCTGGGTAAGGTCCTTCTCGACTTGCCGGACCTGGTTCGCCTCTTCGGCGAGTTCGAACAGGGCCGATGCGTAGCGCCCCGCTACACCCCCTGTGATGGTGTCGTCTGTGGCCACTGGTTCCGCTCAGCCCCTCTCGAAATGCTCGCGCCCCGCCGCGTCACCGGCGCCCGGCTCAGTTGCGGTCGGTCCCGTGCAAGACCGCCGTCCCTCATGCTTGGAGGATAGTACACGGCGCCCACGCGGCTGCGACACCGGCGGCGCCATGCTCGGAAAAGACGGCGTTCGTCTAGCACGGCCCCAGGCCCGCATCAACTTTCCGTTTTGCCTGTGGCCGCCCCATGGCGGCCATGTTTGCCCAACTCCTGCGCGACAGATCGCCGCCGCGAACGGCATATCGCGCGCCAGATTCAGTATCCCCGGTCGCGTTCGACGACCTCCCGGAGCGGTTTGCCGTCCAAATAGCGCTGGATATTGTCTGACAGCAGTGCCGCGACCCAGCTGTCCCGTTCGGGGTGGTAGCCGCCGATATGGGGGAGGACCATGATGCCCGGCGTGGTCCAGAACGGGTCGTCCGCGGGCAGCGGCTCGATGCGGAACACATCGAGCACAGCGCCGGCGATGGTCTTGGCCGTGACCGCCGCGATGAGGTCTTGATCCACGATGACGGCGCCGCGGGCAAAATTGATAAGCCACGCGGTGGGCTTCATTTTTGCGAGCCGGGCTGCGTTGATCAGGTTTTCGGTCAGCGGCGTCACCGGCAGCAGAACGACGACGAAATCGCTCTCGGCGAGCACTTTGTCGGTATCGTCGAAACCATAAACCTTGTCGACGTTCGCTACCGCCTCCGGCGTCCGCTTGGTGCCGATGACGCGCATTTCGAGCGCCGCGGCCTTCGTCGCGAGCTGCTGGCCGATCGCGCCGAGGCCGAGGATGCCGAGCGTCTTCCCCGCGAGCGTATCCGAGACGCTGCGGTTCCATTTACTCTCGGCCTGGTTCAGCGCGATCTGGTGATAGCGCTTGGTGATGTGGAACAGGGCGCCCAGAATATTTTCGGGGACCTGGATGCGATGCGTGCCACGCGCGGCGATCAGCGTGTGCTCCGGCTTCAGGTCCTTGCGCGCCAGCCAGTGGTCGACGCCCGCGGTCAGCGACTGGATCAGCTTGAGCTTCGGCATCTTGGTCAGCGCGCCCGGCGGTACGCCCGGCGCGAACAGGATATCGGTGTTTGCGAGATCCGCGTCGCTCGCCTGCTCACCTGCCGCAACGATCTTGAAGTCGACGCGCTCGTTGAGGCCATCCGCCGCCAAACGGTCGAGGTAAGGCTTCGGATTCGACAGATAAAGTAGTGCTTGCAGCTTGTTGCTCATGTGTTTTCTTTCTTGTGACGGGACTGGCTCAGGCGATCTTGCCGCCGAGTTCGTCCTCGATGTGGATGCGAATGATGTCTTCGAAGCTCGCGTCCGGCTTGAAGCCGAGCGAAAGTGCGCGCTTGGTCTCGAAGTTACGCGGCCAGCCGGCGACGATGCCCTGGATGAAGGCGTCGGGCTCACGCTTGATGCGGGCCACGACCTTGTCGCCCGCGACCTTCTTGAGCGCCGCGATCTGCTGGCCGACTGTCACCGCGAGGCCGGGCATCGAGAGTGCCCGGCGCGGCCCCAGCTTGTCGCCATCGATCGTGGCTGCATGGATGAGGAAGCCCACCGCCGCGCGCGGCGAGGCGTGCCAGTGCATCACGTCCTCTGACACCGGCAGCACGGCTTCTTTGCCCGCCAGCGGTTCGCGCATGATGTTGGAGAAGAAGCCGGACGCGGCCTTGTTCGGCGCGCCGGGGCGCACGCAAATCGTTGGAAGCCGGATCGAAACGCCGTCGAAGATCCCTTTGCGCGTGTAGTCCGATATCAGCAGCTCGCCGATCGCTTTCTGCGTGCCGTAGGAGGTCAGCGGAGTCTGGAAGAACTCATCGCCGATCTTGTCCGGGAACGGGGCGCCGAACACCGCGATCGAGCTCGTGAAGACGAGGCGCGGCTTGTGGCCCGCCCGGCGCGCGCTGTCGATCAGGTTCATCGTGCCCTGGAGGTTGATCCGGTAGCCCTTATCGAAATCCTGCTCGGCCTCGCCGGACACGATCGCGGCGAGGTGGAAGATCACTTCGGGCCTGTCGGCGACCAGCTTGTCGGTCTCGCCGGCGGCCGGGAGGTCGCCGGTCAGGATGCTGACGGGAAACTTGGCGTCGACAGGCTTCTGCGGCGGCACCACGTCATAGAGTGTCAGCGCCGAGATCTCCTTGCCGCCGAGCGTGCCGTCTTTCGCCAGCCGTTCCGCGAGCTTGCGGCCAACCATACCGGCGCCGCCGATAATCAGAACCTTCATCCTGTTTCCTCCCGTGCGCACCCATCCGGCCGCAGTGATGCCGCGGCCGGTGCTGTGTCTTCGCATCCAGTTGGCGGCCTTGCGCGGGCGCGCGCAAGGTTTTTCTAGGTGAGTCCGGGCCTCGGAACGTCAGCCATGCGCCGTCAGCGTTGCCCAGATCTGGTCGGCGCCGCCAGCCGCGAATGCGCGACCGATCTCGGTCTGCCATTGGACCTCGGAGCCGAACTCATTGCGCCAGCTCCACAGCCGCCGCGTCGCGTAATGGAGCGTGTGCTCCTGGGTGAAGCCCATGGCGCCGAACACTTCATGCGCGATGGCGCAGACCCGGCCTGCCGCCTCACCCGCTCGCGCCTTCGCAACCGCGACCGCCATCCGGTCGGAGCGTTCGGCGACGGCTTCGACCGCCATCATCGAGGCGGCGCCCGCAGCGGCCGCTTCGGCGGCAAGTTCCGCCATCAGGTGCTGGATCGCCTGGAAACGCGCGATCGGGCGGCCAAACTGGACGCGGTCATTGGCCCAGGTCAGGCCATGCTGGAGCACCCGCGACATGGCGCCGGACATCTGGACGGCCCGCACCAGCGCCCCTTCGGCTTCGACGATGTCCGCCGCATCCTCCAATGGCGCCTTTGCAATCACTCGCGCATTGGCAAGGTCGAGCGTCTCGCGCGGCTCGCCGGCCATGTTGAAGGCGGTCTTCTCGCCGGTGCCCGCGACGAGCGCCAGTGTATCGCCTCCAAGCGCGACAACGACCCCGGAGACACTGCCGCCCCACGGCACACCGCCTGCCCTCCCGTCGAAAACCGCACTGGGCGGGGCCACAGAAAGCGGTCCATCGGGAATTTCGATACCTGCCTTGGCGAGCAGGCGGCGGGCGAGGATCGTCTCGGCCAGCGGCACCGGGAGCGTGTGATACGCCGCCCGTTCGACCAGCGCCATGGCCTCGGCGAGGCCGAAATCGCTGTCGTCGCTTTCACCGATGGCGGTCATGCCGGCTTCTTCGAGCGCCGCCCAGAGCCCCGCCGGGAAGCCCGCCTTGCCATCCGCTTCGGCCAATACCGCGCCGCCGGCATTCTCTTCCGCGATGCGGTCGAGCGACCGCAGCATCAGGTCGCGCATTTCGTTGGTGTCGCTCATCGCAGGCCGAGCCCTCTTGCAATCATGCCACGCAGGATTTCGCGCGTGCCGCCGCGCAATGAATAGCAGGGCGCCTGTAGCTGCCCGAGCTGCTGGAGATCGTCATAGGCCGTCGGCGCATTGGCGCCGCGCGGTTCCAGCGGCAGCAGACGCCGCGTGACCTCGGGTATCGACTGCTCGAACGTGGTGCCGAGATCCTTGACCAGCGCCGCCTCGGTGACCGGTGATTGGCCCTCGTTGAGCATGCCCGCGATCGACGATGACATCCGGCGCAGGGTCGCGAGATGGGCGACGAGGCGGCCGAGTTCGGCGGCTTCGATCGCGCGCGGCTTCTCGCCAACCTCGCGGAAGGCTTCGACCAGCAGCGGGAACGTCGACATGAACCGGTCCGGCCCCGAGCGCTCGAAGGCGAGTTCCGAGGTCACCATCGCCCAGCCCTGCCCGATGCCGCCGACGCTCATATCCTCCGGCACGAACACGTCGTCGAAGACCACCTCGTTGAACTCATGCGCGCCATAGACGTTGATGATCGGCCGCACCGACACGCCCGGCGACTTCATGTCGATGATGAGCTGCGTCAGGCCGACGTGGCGATCCTCCGGCCGTCCGCCGGTGCGCACCAGCGCAATAACGTAGTGGGCGTGGTGCGCGTAGCTCGTCCAGACCTTGCGCCCCGTGACACGGAAACCGCCGTCGACCGGATGGGCGCGCGACCTGACGCTCGCGAGGTCGGATCCGGTATCAGGTTCGCTCATGCCGATGGCGAAGAAGCAGCGTCCCGCCGCGATCTCGGGCAGGATCATCTGCTTCACGCGTTCATTGGCGTGCTTGAGGATCTGCGGCCCGCTCTGGCGATCGGCGATCCAGTGCGCCATCACCGGCGCGCCCGCGGCCAGTAACTCCTCCACCACGACATAGCGTTCGAGTGCCGAGCGTTCATGGCCGCCGTACTGCTTGGGCCAGGTCATGCCGAGGTAGCCGCGCTCGCCGCATTTGGCGCTGAAGGCCGCATCGAACCCCGTCATCGCGCCGACCGTCGGCGCGAACGTGCCCTTGGCGATCTCCTCTTCGATGAACGCCCGGACCTCTGCCCTCAGGTGGGTGGCGGCTGGCGGCAGCGCGACCGGCTCGAAACGAAACTCAGGCATCAGCGGACGGCTCCTCGATTGTTTCTTGCGCGGGATTTGAGCTAGAGCAACGGACTTTAAATTCACGCGTCACGTCGCGGCGAACTGAGGTGAATTCAAAGTCCGTTGCTCTAGAACCCTATGACTTCTAAAGCGTCCTTGGACCTTAAATGCGACGAT
>CAZKZT010000266.1:0-5632 GCA_964557265.1 uncultured Hyphomicrobium sp. | reverse complement strand
GATCTCGGCGCCGCTGGCATTCAGTCTCGCTGGGGTAGCCGCGGTGGTGCTGACCGGTCTCGCCTATAGTCAGCTCGTACCGCAGTATCGCCTCGCCGATCAGGTGCCGGACAAGGAACATGCGCTTGCCGCGACCGAGCGGCTCGATTCCAAGCTCACCGGCGCCAATCCGGTCCACGTCATGATTGCGTGGAAGGGCAACGAGACGCTGTTCGACGACAAGACGCTTTCGACGATTTCCGCCGCGCACGGCGTGCTCGAGAAGGAAGCAGGCCTCGGTAACGTCTGGTCGATCGAGAGCTTGCGGCGCTGGCTCGCCGACGCCGGCGACACGAGTGTCGAGACCGTCAAGAAGTACATCGGCATCCTGCCCGAGCATCTGGTCCAGCGGTTCATTGCCGAGGATCAGAAGGCGGTGCTCGTGACCGGCCGTTTGCCGGACATCGACGCGAGCCAGATCCTCCCGATCATCGACAAGATCGACAAGGCGCTCGAGCCCGTCCGCACCGCGCATCCGGGCTATGAGATCTCCGTCACCGGGCTTCCGGCCATCGCTGCGCGCAATTCGGCGCGGATCATCGGCGAGCTGAACTGGGGCCTGATCGGGGACATGTTCGTGATCTTCATCTTCCTCGGGATCGCGCTGCGCTCCGTGCTGTCGGGTGTCACGAGCATCCTGCCGTCGCTGTTCCCGATCTTCGCGACCGGCGCCATTCTGTGGACCGGTGGTGAGGGGCTGCAGTTCGCATCGATCATTGCCATCACAGTCGCCTTCGCGCTGGCGATCGACAGCACCATCCACTTCCTCAACCGCTTCCAGCTCGAGGAGAGCCGCCCCGGCACCGTGGATGTCAACGATGCGCTCGTGCGCACGATCCACCACATCGGGCCGGTCATCGTGCTCACGACCATTGTGCTGGCGCTGGGACTTGGCGTGACCATTCTGTCGGACCTGCCGTCGCTCCGCCAGTTCGGGCGTCTGGCGGGCATCTGTCTTTTCGCCTCATTGATCGGTCAGCTCATTATCCTGCCGGCGACCGTGGCACTGTTCAGGCGCACCTGGCCGCGGCAGGCGCCGGCCGCGGGCGAGGAGGTGAGCACGGGGGCGCCCAGCTGACCCATCCTCCGGCGCTCGGAACGCAGGGTGTTCCTGGCACGACCAAACGTCGGATCGAACGATGCCCCGTCTAGCCAATGCGGTCGATTTCTGGCGCGGTTTCGCTCTCGTCTCGATTTTCATCAATCATGTGCCGGGCATCTTCTTCGACCGTTTCACGCATCGCGCGGTGTCGATCTCGGACTCGGCGGAGCTGTTCGTTTTCCTCGCAGGCTGGTCGCTGCGCTACGTGATCGGCGGCCCCGAGCGGCCCGTTCCGATCAGCCACATCATCTTCCGTCTCGGCGGGCGGGCGGTGACGCTCTATGCCGCCCATATGATGATCGTGATGATTGCGATCGCCACGCTGGCGACCGCGTCGCGGCTCCTCGACAACCCGCTGCTGCTCGAGTGGCACAATGCCGACGCCGTATTCTACCGGCCGGTCGAGACGCACATCGGGATCGCGCTGCTGAGCCACCAGCTTGGTTACTTCGACATCCTGCCGCTTTACGTCGCGCTGATGCTGGTCGCGCCCCTGATCGCAATTGTGGATCGGTATGCGCCGCGTCTCCTGCTGCCGCTGTCGCTCGGGCTCTACTTCGCGTCGCTGGTCGTACCTCTGACGATCCCGGCGTGGCCGGTGGAGGGGCAATGGTTTTTCAATCCGCTGACGTGGCAGCTGGTTTTCGTGCTCGGTTTGCTCTGTTCCCGCGATGTCGGATTGGGGGCCTGGGTCCGCAGAAACCTGACCGCCATCCGTTGGGTTTCGCTGCCCATAGTCATTGTCGGGATGATCTTCGTCCAGACCGGTGGAACTTGGATCGATCCGACCACCGTGCCCAATCCAAAGCTGCTGTTCATTAACGGGAAGACTTTCGCGACCCCGATCCGCGTCATTCAATTCCTGGCACTGGTCGCCGTGATGTCGATCGTCTATCCCTATATTGCGAAAATGTTCAGGAGAGGGGCGGATTTCCTCTCGATGCTTGGGCGAAACTCGCTACCGGTTTTCTGTACCGCGTCATTGTGCAGTCTGACGGGCCAGATCCTCCGGTACGCATTGCCGACAGGCGTCCTTCTCGACACGCTCGTGCTGATCGGCGCGGTTGCGCTTATGGGACTGGTGGCATGGCTGAGCGAATGGCGCGACAGAGTGCAAGGCGCCCACTGACAACGCTGGCGGTTGCGATGGTACTCGCGGCGAGCGTCGCGACGTCGCTGCGTGCACAGCCGCCGTCGCCGCAAACACAACCCGCCGCTGGCGAAGCCAAGCCTGACGCGCCGCAACCGATGCCGCCGATGTCGCGGGAGTGTCAGCCGGGTGCCGCCGAAGCGGGATCGGAAACAGCGCTGCCCAATGTCGCCAAGGCGATGCGCGAGCGCGGCCGTATCACCATTCTCGCGATCGGCGCGTCGCCGATGATCCGGCGCGAAGGCGGCGCGGGCGGCTACTACGGACTTGTCGAGAATCTGCTGGAGCAGACGTTCAAGGGACTTCAGGTCGAAGTCCTCCACCGCGGCCTCGCTGGCGAGCTCGCGCGTGATGCCGGCGCGCGGATCAAGATGGAAGTCGCTTTCGCCAAGCCGGATCTCGTCCTTTGGCAGCTCGGGACGGCGGATGCCCTGTCGCGCCTGCCGGTCGAGGATTTCGCCGCGAGCGTGCGTGAGACGCTGGCATGGTTGAAGGCGCGCGATGTCGACGTGGTGCTGATCGGCCTGCAGTATGTGAAGGCCGCGACCAAGGACGCGCACTATCAAGCGGTGCGCGCGGCCCTCAAGAAGGCGGCGGCCGAGCAAGGCGTGCTCAGGATCGGACGCTACGAGGCGGTCGAAGTCATCGCACGCCTCAAGTCGGAGCAGGGTGCCCCGATGAGCGGCACCCGCACGGCGGAGGCCGGTTACGAGTGCAGCGCCGAATATCTCGCGCGCGCCATCGCCAGCGGCCTTTTCCTCAAGGCCAAACCGGCGACGGCGCCGGCCACGAAGAGGTAGCCGCGCTCAGAAGGCGCGCGACTGCATCCCCGCCTCATAGCGCTTGAGGTACTGGCCGACGAAGTCGTAGCCGACGTAGCGGCTGTAGGCGTCGGCGAGCCGCTTGGTGACCGGTCCCCACACCTGACCTTGCGGACCGATGTCGACGCCGTTGATCTTCGTGACCGGACAGATGCACAGCGACGTCGAGGTGAGGAACATCTCGTCGGCCACGTAGCTGTCGTAGAGGTCGATGTCGGCCTCGGCGACCGGAATGCCTTCAGCGCGCGCGAGATCGATGACCGTTTGGCGGCTGACACCCGGCAGCACGAATTTCTCACGCGGCGTGAGCACCTGGCCGTCGCGCACCGTGAAGATGTTGGAGCCCATGCCCTCGGCGAGATTGCCGTTGATGTCGAGCAGCACTGCCCAGGCTTCCGGATCGGCGCTCTGCACTTCCTGGTTGGCGACCACCATGTTGAGGTAGTTGTGCGTCTTGGCGCGCGGGGTGAGGGACTCAGGCGGCGTGCGCCGGTGCGATGGCACGATCACGCGGATGCCTTCGACGAAGAGCTTGGCGCGCTGGACGAGCGGCAGCGGTGCGCATTCGAGCACGACGTTGGGGCCATGATAGTCGAGGTTGTCGCCGGGCACGTCCTTGACGCCGCGGCTGATACGCTGACCGACCCAGTAATCATCGTCGGGGCCGAGCAGATGACGGTTGCGTTCGAACAGCTCGTTGGTCAGCGCCACCATCTTGTCGGGACCGAAGCCCGGATCGATCCGCAGATACTTCAGCGAGCGGTACAGGCGATCGACGTGCTCCTGCACCTTGAACAGCTTGTGGTGGAAGCTGCGGGTCATGTCGAAACACCCGTCGCCGTAGACCCAGCTCAGGTCACGAAACGGAATGCGCACCTCGTGTTCCGGCATGAACGCGCCGTTGAACCACGCAACGCGCTCGTTACCGCGCTCGCTCATTCGACTAGCCTCCCGTTTGATCGTTCCCGCCCGAGCTTAGCGCGCTCGCCGAGGGCTGGCGACTGCGTGGGTGTGCGCCTGCTGCATGATCACCCTGCGAGATTGGGGTCCTCGCCGTCGTGCGCGTGGCCGACCGCCTGGAGCAGGCCTCGCGGCAGCCGCGCCGGATCGACGATGACTTTGCGGTCGTGGGTGGAGACGATCGCCGCAGCGGGAATATCGAACTCGCCGGCATTCTCGACGTACAGGACGAAGGCGTCTTTGTGGATGTAGCGCACCGCGCCGATCCCCTCCGGTCCCTCTGCGATGAACACCATGTCTCCGACTTCGATCCGTTCGATCATGGCGAATGTCTCTCCGAGAGCCCTACTTCTCCTTCTCCCCATTGTCTTCAATGGGGAGAAGGTTCGCGCCAGAGGCGCGCGTCCCGCGCGACATGAGGGGCGGCGGCAAACTTTGCCGTCGAGCCAGCTCCCACCCCTCATCCTAACCTTCTCCCCGTAAGGACGGGGAGAAGGGACTTAGTGGTGATCGAAGATCGCGCCAGTTTCACTCCAACCGGCGAGGCAGCGGCCGCGGCGCGTGTAGCCGGAGGCGTACGCGCCCGCGGAGAAAACTACAACCCGCCCATCAGCATGTACTTGATCTCGACGAAGCCATCGATGCCGTGCGACGAGCCTTCGCGGCCGATGCCGCTTTCCTTGACGCCGCCGAACGGTGCGATCTCGGTCGAGATGATGCCCTCGTTGATTCCGACCATGCCGTATTCGAGGCCTTCGGCGACGCGCCACACGCGGCCGATATCACGGGCGTAGAAGTAGCAGGCGAGGCCGAACTCGGTGTCGTTGGCCATGCGGATCGCCTCTTCCTCGGTCTTGAACTTGAAGACCGGGGCGACGGGGCCGAACGTCTCCTCGCGCGCGACCTTCATCTCGGTCGTGACGTTGGCGAGCACGGTCGGCTCGAAGAAGGTGCCGCCGAGCTTGTGGCGTTTGCCGCCGGTGACGATCTTGGCGCCCTTCGAGACGGCGTCGGCGATGTGCTCCTCGACCTTGTCGATCGCGGCCTTGTTGATCAGCGGCCCTTGCGCCACGCCCGTCTCGGTGCCGTCGCCGACCTTCATCGCGGCGGCCGTCTTGGCGAGCTTGGTGACGAACTCTTCGTAGACGCCTTCCTGGACCAGCAGGCGGTTGGCGCACACGCAGGTCTGGCCGGCGTTGCGGTACTTGGACGCCATCGCGCCCTCGATCGCCTTGTCGATATCGGCGTCGTCGAAGACGATGAACGGCGCGTTGCCGCCGAGTTCGAGCTCGACCTTCTTCACGGTCGAGGCGGACTGCGCCATCAGTACCTTGCCGATTTCCGTCGAGCCGGTGAACGTGATGCCGCGCACCTTGGGGCTCGTCGTCAGCTCGGTACCGATTTCGGCCGACTTGCCCGTGATGACGTTGAACACGCCGGGAGGAATGCCTGCGCGAGCGGCAAGCTCGGCGAGCGCGAGCGCGGTAAGCGGCGTCTCCGTCGCGGGCTTGACGACCACGGTGCAACCGGCGGCGAGGGCGGGGGAAACCTTCCGCGTGA
>CAZKZT010000265.1:0-5695 GCA_964557265.1 uncultured Hyphomicrobium sp. | reverse complement strand
TGAACGGCATGTCACCCATGTAGACGTCCTGTTCCTTCACGCCCTTGATCGAGCGCGAGGCCGTCTCCTCGTTGATATCGAACACGATGAGCTGCAGCTTGACGCGGAGCGGCGCTGCGAACGTCATGTCGCGCTGCTGGCACTCGTCGACGTCGAACTTCGGCGGATCGAAATCATACCGCACGAACTGCAGCTCGGCCTTGCCCGAGAAGTCCGAAATCGGGAACACGGACTTGAAGACGGACTGCAGACCCGTGTCGGGCCGACCGCCCTCCGGATCCTTGACCATCAGGAAGTCGTCGTAGGAGCTCTTCTGGACCTCGATCAGGTTCGGCATCTCCGCCACTTCGGCGATCGATCCGAACTGCTTTCTCATCCGCCGGCGGCCGGTGAATTTATCAGCCATTTGCGCTCCTCTCGCCTCAAGGATGCCGGAGGGGCGCGCGCCGCCCGTCCAAGCGTCCTGTGTGTCTGTCTCGTCGCACGCCCTGAACCGGTCGCTGGAACCGGTCCTTGGGCAATTCGCCGGAAGATCCCGCGGGTGCGGGGTCCTCGGGGGAATTGCCCGGGCCGGCCTCTCGCGAGACCGGCCCGGTAACAATCGAAATGCGCCTTACTTCACTTCGACCTGGGCGCCCTGGTCCTCGAGCTGCTTCTTCAGCTTGGCAGCCTCGTCCTTCGTCACGCCTTCCTTGACGGCCTTGCCGCCGGCCTCGACGAGGTCCTTGGCTTCCTTGAGGCCGAGGCCCGTGATGGCGCGGACTTCCTTGATCACGTTGATCTTCTTGTCGCCCGCCGCCTTCAGGATGACGGTGAACTCGGTCTGCTCTTCGGCAGCGGCGGCAGCACCGGCAGCCGGCGCAGCGGCAACGGCCACAGCGGCAGCAGCGGAAACGCCCCACTTCTCTTCGAGCATCTTCGCGAGCTTAGCAGCCTCGAGAACAGTCAGGCTCGACAGGTCGTCGACGATTTTTGCGAGATCGGTCATTTCAGTTGTTCCTTGATCGGTTCGAACCGCTCAGCGGTCCAGGTTGTCATGTTCAATCGGCTCGCGGCGACAAGCGCCGCTCCACGGATCACGCAGCTTCGCCCTTGCTGGCTTGCGCCTGAACGACGCGCGCGAGCTTGGCTCCCGGCTCCTTGATCGTGCGGGCGATCTTGGTCGCCGGCGCGTTGAGGAGGCCGATAAGCTTTGCCCTGAGCTCGTCGAGCGAGGGGAGATCTGCGAGTGCCTTGACGCTGTTGGAGTCGAGGACGTTCTTGCCCATCGCGCCGCCGAGAATGACGAGCTTCTCGTTCTCTCGGCTGTACTTGACGGCAATCCTCGCGGCGGCCATCGGATCGCTCGAGTAGGCAATGCACGTTTGCCCCTTGAACAGATTCGATATGCCTTCCGAATCGGTCTCCTTCAGCGCCAGGACCGCCAGCGTGTTCTTCGCCACCTTGACCGTTCCGCCCGCTTCTTTCATGCGCTTGCGGAATTCGGTCATCTGGGCGACGGTCATGCCGGCGTAGTGGGCAACGACGATCACGCCCGTGTCCTTGAACACGTCGTGGAGCGACGTCACGAGCTCCTGCTTGGCAGCTCTGTCCACCTGGCTACACTCCATCTTGCAACCACGCCCTTACGGGCGGGACTGCGGGTTGCACCTTGCCACCGGGAGAGCGGGACGTTTCCGTCCTGCTCTGCGGCGACGCTGCGGTTCCTGTCCGCCCGCGCGTCGAAACCGACGGCACGGCGCTTCCCAAGAGGTTCGAACCGGCCCTCTCCTTGCGGATCGGGAACGCCCTTGCGGGCATGTCTTCCGGCCGTCTCCCGTCTCATGCTGGCCCTTCGTCTGTAGTCGGGCGGCTTAAGGCAGCTCGCGCTGCCACCAGCAATCTCGGACAGGTCGGAGAGAGGGCCGAAGCCTTCCCTCCTCATCCGGACCTCGCGATCCGGAATTCGTAGGTCGCGATCAGGCTGCGGGTGACGCAGCGCTGGTCACGGTCGCGGTGTCGACCTTCACGCCTGGACCCTGCGACGAGGTGACGGCGACCTTCTTCAGGTACGTCCCCTTCGCGCCGGTCGGACGCGCCTTGACGACGGCGTCGACGAATGCCTTCACGTTCTCGACCAGAGCCGCTTCCGTGAAGCTCGCCTTGCCGACGCCGGCATGGATGATGCCCGACTTCTCGACACGGAACTCGACCGAACCGCCCTTGGCGCCCTTGACGGCGCCGGCGACGTCCATCGTCACCGTACCGACGCGCGGGTTCGGCATCAGGCCGCGGGGGCCCAGCACCTTACCGAGGCGGCCGACGAGGCCCATCATGTCCGGCGTCGCGATGCAGCGATCGAAGTTGATCACGCCCTTCTGCACCTGCTCGACCAGATCTTCCGCGCCGACGACGTCGGCACCGGCAGCCTTGGCTTCCTCGGCCTTGGGGCCGCGCGCGAAGACACCAACCCGCAGCGTGCGGCCGGAGCCGTTCGGCAGGTTGCATACGCCGCGGACGGTCTGGTCCGCATGACGCGGATCGACGCCGAGATTCAGCGCGACCTCGACGGTCTCATCGAACTTCGCCTTGGCGTTCGACTTCACGAGCTTGATCGCCTCATCGATGCCGTAGACCTTGTTGCGATCGACGGTCTTGCGGAGCGCTGCGAGCCGCTTGCCGCCCGCTTCCCGTGTGGCCTTGATGACGTCGTTGCTGGGTGCTGCCATGGTTCTTACTCCGTCACCCGAAGGCCCATCGACCGGGCCGAGCCTGCGATGATGCGCGCGGCGGCCTCGATGTCGTCGGTGTTGAGATCCTTCATCTTGACCTTGGCAATGTCACGCACCTGCGCCATCGTCACCGAACCGGAAGAGACTCGGCCGGTCTCCTTCGAGCCCGACTCGATACCAGCCGCCTTCTTGAGGAAGTGCGTCGCCGGCGGCGTCTTCATCTCGAAGGTGAACGAGCGGTCCGAGAAAACCGTGATCTTCACTGGGATCGGCGTACCCTGCTCCATGTCCTTCGTCTTGGCGTTGAAGGACTTGCAGAACTCCATGATGTTCACGCCACGCTGACCGAGCGCGGGCCCGATCGGCGGTGCAGGGTTGGCCTGTCCGGCCTTCACCTGCAGATTGATGTAACCTTCTATCTTTTTCGCCATCTTCCTACTCTATCCCCTGTCTCTACGTTCGGGGCCGAAGCCCCAGGGTTAGCGGTCAATCGGGCCGGCTCCAGCCCTCCCGCACGAACACGGCGCGTCATTCCCTGGCCTTTTCGCCAACCGAATGTCGCCCCGTGCCGATTTCTTCGTCTCAGTCTCTCGGCTTCGCCGCCCCTAGCTGGCTGCGGCTTGCCGTGTTTTCCGGTCGTCGTCGCGCCGGTATTGTCGCAGCGCGCTTATCCCACCTTCTCGACTTGCGTGAACTCCAGCTCCACCGGCGTTGGCCGGCCAAAGATCGAGACCGCCACCTTCAGGCGCGACCGCTCCTCGTCAACCTCTTCCACAAGGCCGCTGAAGCTCGCGAACGGCCCGTCCGCAACCTTGACCTGCTCGCCGATCTCGAAGGTCACGGTCGGCTTCGGACGCTCGACGCCTTCCTTGACCTGGTTGAGGATGCGCATCGCCTCATCCTCGGAAATCGGAACGGCCTTGTTATCGGCGCCGAGGAAGCCGGTGACCTTGGGCGTGTTCTTGATCAGCAGGAACGCCGGATCGGTCATTTCCATCTTCACAAGCACGTAGCTCGGGAAGAGTTTGCGCTCGGCGTGGATCTTACGTCCACGGCGCATCTCGATGACGTCCTCGGACGGCACCAGCACCTCCTCGAAAAGATGCTCGAGGCCCGCTGCCTTCGCCCGCTCCTTGATAGCCTCCGCGACCTTCTTCTCGAAGTTCGAGTAGGCATGAACAATGTACCAGCGCTTCGCCATGCTGCCCTGCTGTCAACTCCTCACACCGCGCCAGAATAGCCGCCCGAAGGACGGCCCTCCCGTCAGCGGAACGCGCTCAGCACGAACTGCACGAGCCAGCCGATTCCTTGGTCGACGATCATGAAAAAGATCGAAGCAAGGGCTACCATCACCAGCACCATGGCTGTCGTAATCCAGACTTCCTTCCAAGTCGGCCAAGTGACCTTGGCCGTTTCCTGGCGGACCTGCTGGAGAAACTCGACGGGGTTAGCCATCCAATCAAATTCCCTGTCTGCCTGCGGCGAGACGACTGCTCAGCACGCCCATACTCGATACCCTGCCGCCGCGCTGGCCCGACCGGCCGTACGAAGCATTGGCAGGGGCGGAGGGTCTCGAACCCCCAACCTTCGGTTTTGGAGACCGACGCTCTACCAATTGAGCTACACCCCTAAGATCCACCCCGAACACGGATTGAAGTTGTCACGAACGGAAGATTCACGATCAGATGGAGTGGCCTTCGCGAATTCCCGCTGTCCGCGCCGCAACGGTCATCACAAACGAAGTGCAGCCGACAGTGCAGTCCCCGGGTTTTCAACTCCCGCCTGCTGCAGCGTCGACTTCTCGCTTGGATGTGTTTCGAATGCTTCTTATAGGGGGTGGCTGCGGGAGAGACAAGCCCAATCGTCACTTTTTTCTTGACTTGCCCTGGTCCGCCGCAGATCCGCCAGAGTCCGCACTGCGTCTATTGCGTTTTGACATTGTATAACAATGAATTGAGACCAAACCAGAAGGCGCCGAGCCCCATATCAGCACCTGGGATCTACCGCTAAATACGACCACCGGACGCCGCGTCGCATCAGGCTCAAATCATATTGAAGGACCGACGCCGCTGCAAACCCTTCTTGATCTACGTTCAAAAACACCGCCCGCCTTGCGCAGAAGTCACCACCCTCGCGCGATCCGCGATCTGCGAAACGCGCGCGGTCGAATGGCTTGAACGCGGCGGCAGGATGGAGTTCAAGAAACTCAGCGAAGTGATAAAGTGACTGCCATCAACTGACCCACAAGCCGACGCCAGGACATCAAAATGCAAGACAAGAGCCCGCAGAAGCCAGCCAGCCGCGCGACGTTCCAGTGGGAGGATCCGTTGCTGCTCGAGGATCAGCTCACCGAAGACGAGCGCATGATCCGTGACACGGCGCGGGACTACTGTCAGGAGAAGCTCGCTCCGCGCGTGATCTCCTCCTACCTCGAAGAGCGGACCGACCGCGAGATCTTCACGGAGATGGGCGCCCTCGGACTGCTCGGCGTCACGATCCCTGAGAAATATGGCTGCGCCGGCGCCAACTACGTGTCCTACGGACTGGTCGCGCGCGAGGTCGAGCGCGTCGATTCCGGCTATCGCTCGATGAACTCGGTGCAGTCGTCGCTGGTCATGTACCCGATCTACGCCTACGGGTCGGAAGAGCAGCGGATGAAGTATCTGCCCAAACTCGGCAGCGGCGAATATGTCGGCTGCTTCGGCCTGACCGAGCCCGACGCCGGCTCCGATCCCGGCGGCATGAAGACGCGCGCCGAGAAGGTCGCCGACGGCTACCGCCTCACCGGCTCCAAGACCTGGATCTCGAACGCGCCGATCGCGGACGTGTTTGTCGTGTGGGCGAAGTCCGAAGCGCACAACAACGAGATCCGCGGCTTCATCCTCGAGAAGGGAATGAAAGGGCTGTCAGCGCCGAAGATCGGCGGCAAGCTCAGCCTGCGCTGCTCGATCACCGGTGAAGTGGTGATGGACGGCGTGGTCGTG
>CAZKZT010000264.1:0-5708 GCA_964557265.1 uncultured Hyphomicrobium sp. | reverse complement strand
GTTCAAATCCTATCCCCGCAACCAAACTTACGTGTGAGACATCAGCTCGCGCAGATCAGCCGCCCCAACCGGGCGGCTTTTTTGCGTTTGGAGATCGGCAGCGAGACCGGCAAACTCGCCCGTGTGTCGAGACTGCCCGAGATTGCTGCGACGACCAGATCACCGCTGTGCCCCTTGTGTTGGGCGCGGGATGATGCTCACGATACGAGGATCTGCAATCGATCTGTTTGACGCGACGTGCGAGGTGGGCGCAGGTCAGCGCATAAGGCATTGGGAGCAACGACGGGGCAGCGGATGAGCCGGCAGCTTGAGCTTTGGGGCGAGAGCCCGGAGCGGCACAATGTGTTCTTCGCGGTGAGACCGAACGATGCGGCGGCAAGCGGTATCGCCGGCATCTCCCAAGAACTCGCTACGTCACGAGGCATGATCGCGCATATCCTGCCGCCCGAGCGGCTCCATGTGACCTTGTCTGCGGTAGGCGAGTTCGCGGATTCCCTGCCGTCGAAAGTCATCGAGGCTGCCGAGCTCGGGGCAGATTCGGTTTTAATGGCGCCGTTTACGGTCGTGTTCGATCGCGTCGTGACCTTCGGCGGCGGAAGAGGCAGGCGCCCGCTCGTACTGGTTGGCGGCGACGGTGCCACCGGTCTATTGCGACTTCACGACGCGCTCAGCTTGGCGCTGATGAAGGTGGGTGTGAGGACCGTCGGGGGCGGCGCGTTTACCCCGCACATGACGCTGATGTACACCGATGCCACCTGCGATATGCCGATCGCGCCGATCTCCTGGACGGTCGACGCGTTTGCTCTCATCGACAGCTTGATTGGGCAAACGACGCATCGCGTGATGCGGCAATGGTCCCTGCGCGGCCCGGCCGGGTAGGCCGGCCCAGAGCCGACAGTTGGCGAGCCGGTCGGCTGATGCATGAGAGCACCTCGTCCGCCTCTGCACGATTGACTCGACCTTTGCCTCTGTCATCCTTCGCGCGACCAGCACAACGGGAGCGGAGGGACTATGCGCATTTTCACGGCAACGCTCGGCACGGAGACCAACACGTTTGCGCCGATGCCGACCGGGCTCGCTGATTTCAAAGGCGCCGGATACGATATGGCCGCGACGCCGAACGAGCTGCTGCCGGCGTTTGGCCAGGTCGCCCGTGCTCTGCGCGAGCGTGCGGCGGAAGCCGGCTGGACCGTGATTGAAGGCAAGCTGGCATTTGCCGGGCCCTCGGGAGTTACCGTGCGCAGTGCCTATGAGACGCTGCGCGATCAGCTTCTTGCCGATCTCAAGGCGGCGATGCCCGTCGACATGGTGTTGCTGCAGATCCATGGCGCGATGATCGCCGAAGATTACGAAGACGCCGAAGGCGATCTCCTCGTTCGCGTGCGCGAGATCATCGGACCCGACATTTTCCTCGGCGCCGAACTCGATCCGCACTGCCACCTCACCTCGCTGAAGGTCGAGACGCCGGACCTGATCACAATCTTCAAGGAATACCCGCACACCGACATCTACGATCGTGCCAAGGATCTCGTGCGTCTTTCCGAAGCCGCCGTGACAGGCAAAGTCAAACCGGTGACGCGCGTGCGCGACCTTGGCTTCGTCTCGCTGATCCACACGTCACGCGAGCCGGCGCGCGGTCTCGTTGACAGGCTGCTGGCGATGGAAGGCAAGGATGGCGTGCTCTCGATCTCGCTTGCGCATGGGTTTCCGTGGGGTGACAGCCCCGACCTCGGCACGCGCATTCTTGTCGTCACGGATGGCGATGCAGCGAAAGCCGAGCGGTTGTGCCGGGAGATCGGTGATGAGGTGATTGCGCTGCGCGACAAATTCGCACCGATCTTCCCCGAGCCGGATGCCGCGATCACGCGCGGCCTCGAGAGCAATCACATGTCGGTCGTGTTCGCCGATAGCGCGGACAATCCGGGAGCCGGCGCCGGTGGCGATTCCACTTTCATTCTCGCACGTCTCCTCGAGCGCAAGATCGAGAACGCCGTGCTTGGTCCCTTCTGGGATCCGGTTGCGGTGGCCTTCTGCGAGCAGGCGGGCGTCGGTGCGAAGCTGAAACTCAGGATCGGTGGCAAGGTCAGCCGCTTTTCGGGCCCGCCGCTCGATGTCGACGTCGAGGTGCTGGCACTGAAGAAGAAGGCCATGCAGGATGGCCTCAGCGGCACGATCGCGCCGCTTGGCGATGTCGCTTTGGTCCGTATCGACGGCGTCAAGGTCGTGCTCAACAGTCATCGTACGCAGGGCTTCGGTACCAATCTCTTCACGCAATTCGGCATCGATCTCGCTGAAACGAAGCTCATTGTCGTGAAGTCCTCGCAGCACTTCCACGCCAAATTCGGCCCGATCGCCAGCGAGGTCATCTACGTCGAGACGCCGGGCGTCGCGCCAGCGAACTTCAAGACGCTGCCTTATGTGCGCGCGCGCAAAACGATCTGGCCGTTCACCGCATGACCGGGCAGCGCGAGAGCGCGATCCCGTCGTTCGATCTCGCCGGCAAGCGAGCACTGGTGACCGGCGCGAGCCGGGGCATCGGTCTCGCAGCGGCGAAGGCACTTGCGGCCTATGGGGCGCACGTGACGCTGATCGCGCGGGCCTCTCAGGATCTCGATGAGGCGGTTACGGCCCTCGCCGCCGCCGGATACAGCGCGGATGCTCTCGCGCTTGATGTCAACGACACTACAAAGGCGCGCGAGCTTATTTCAGCTCGCGCGCCCTACGACATTCTCGTCAACAATGCCGGTGTCAATTATCCCGTCACGTTCCTCGATGTGACAGAGGCGCAGTACGACGCGATCATGACGCTCAATGTGCGTTCGCTCTATTTCATCGCGCAGGTGGTCGCGGCGAAGCTCGTTGCGTCGGGCAAGCCGGGGTCGATCATCAATATCTCCTCGCAGATGGGCCACGTCGGCGCCGCGATCCGCACTGTCTACTGCGCATCCAAATGGGCGGTCGAAGGGCTCACTAAAGCGATGGCGGTCGATCTCGCCCCGCACGCGATCCGCGTCAACACGATCGGGCCGACATTCGTCGAGACGCCGCTTACGGCCCCTTTCCTCGCAGACGAGGCCTTCAAGCGGCAGGTGCTGAGTAAAATCAAGCTCGGGCGCGTGGGGCAGGTCGGCGACCTGACCGGGGCAATCGTCTATCTCGCGTCCGATGCCTCGTCGTTGATGACCGGCGCTTCGATCGTCATCGATGGAGGATGGACGGCGGACTGATCGGGCGTTCCGCCGCTCCACCAAGGGCTGATGCGCTCTGGTACGGTTGAGTGCCGGCCGAAGCCTCCCCCAGAGCGATGGATGCAGTGCACCAGAACGGTGTTTCCTGGGCGTTTTCCTGGGCGCCCTCGGACTGCTGAAACCCTATCGCGTTGATTTTGCTTGGTGAGCGGGGTGGGGATCGAACCCACGACCATTTGATTAAAAGTCAAATGCTCTACCACTGAGCTACCCGCCCGTGAGGGGGTGGTTACAGGCATTTTCGGTGGAGCGCAATGCCCGCAGACGGGCTTATGTCAGCTTGCCGCGCGGGCGGTCTGGGCGTGGGCCCGCTTCTCGCGGCGGCGCTGGACGGAGGAGGCGATCCGCATCGCCTCACGGTACTTGGCGACGGTGCGTCGCGCGATGTCGATACCCTCCTTCTGGAGGATGTCGACGATCTGGTCATCGGACAGCACGGCGTTGGAGTTCTCGGCGTCGATCAGCAGCTTGATGCGGTGGCGGACCGACACGGAGGAATGCGCAAGGCCGTCGTTGGCGGAGGCGATCGCGGAGTTGAAGAAGTACTTCATCTCGAAGATGCCGCGGTTGGTGGCCATGTACTTCGACGAGGTTACGCGGCTGACGGTCGACTCGTGCATCTTGATCGCGTCGGCGACCGTCTTCAGATTGAGCGGCCGCAGATGCTGGACGCCATGGACGAGGAACGCATCCTGCTGGCGTACGATCTCCTCGGCGACGCGCAGGATAGTGCGCGCACGCTGATCGAGGCTCTTGACCAGCCAGTTCGCCGTATTCAGGCACTCGACCAGGAACTCGCGATCGCGCGGCGCGGCGGCATTGCGTGCGACGTGGCTGTAGTAGCTGCGGTTCACCAGCACGCGGGGCAGCGTCTCGCTGTTGACCTCGACGATCCAGCTGCCGTCGGCGGCCGGCCGCACCAGCACGTCAGGGATCACCGTCTGCACCGGCGCCGAGCCGAAGGCGTTGCCGGGCTTTGGATTGAGCGTCTTGATCTCCGCGATCATGTCGGTCAGATCCTCCATGTCGGCATCGAGGATCCGCCGCAGCTGGCGAAGATCGTGGGCCGCAAGAAGGTCGAGATGGTCGAGGAATTTGGCGATCATCGGATCGTAGCGCCCGCGCTCCTTGAGCTGGATCGCAAGGCATTCCTTGAGCGACGTTGCCATCACGCCGGGCGGATCGAACGTCTGCAGCTTCTCGAGCACGCTTTTCAGCAGCGCCAGCGAGATGCCGAGCCGTTCAGCAAGTTCGGGGAGGTCGGCGCGCAGATAGCCGGCATCATCGACGAGATCGATCAGGTTGCCACCGACCAGCCGCTCGACCGGATCGTCGATCGAGAGCTGGAGCTGTTCGGCCAAATGATCGCGCAGTGACGTTTCGTTGGTGAGAATGGCCTCGAGATCGGTGTCATCGCTGCCGCCCAATGGGCCGGGTTGGCGCGCGCTCGACCAGGCGTTGCCGGCGAGAAGCGAAGCAATGTCGCTCGGGTTCTCTTCGCCGTAAACGACGTCGCGGTCGACGTCGAGATCGGTCGCAGGCGCTGTCGTACCGCTGGCGAGATCGATCGAGGAAAGCGAGCCGTCTTCCCAGTCGCCGCCGTCACCGTTCGCGTCGCCGTCGCCATCGGCCGACTTGCCCGCGGCGTCGTCAGCAAAGCTCGCGGGTGCATCGTGATCTTCGTCGCGCTCGAGCAGCGGATTGCGCTCGAGTTCAGCGTCGACGAATTCGTTCAGTTCGAGGTTCGAGAGCTGCAACAGCTTGATTGCCTGCTGCAGCTGCGGCGTCATGACGAGCTGCTGGCTCTGGCGGAGCTCGAGCTTCGTCGTAATCGCCATACTCAACCATCCCCAGTCGACACAATCTGCGGAGCGTGCGGCGCCTGCCTGCAATAAGCCGTCACGTTCAAGCGCACTCTAGCCTACAATCGTAAACAGGCCTTCAGCCCGAGGCTTGCTGCAGACGGGTTGTCGCGCTGATCGCTTAACCAAACATGTCGCCGAGATAGACCCTGCGGACATCCTCGTTGGCGATGATTTCCGACGGACTACCTTGTGTCAGAACCTGCCCGTCCGCAATCACGTAAGCGCGGTCGACAAGGCTCAACGTCTCGCGGACGTTGTGGTCGGTGATCAATACACCTAAGCCTCGACGCGTAAGGTGCCGCACGAGTTGCTGAATCTCGCCAACGGCAATGGGGTCGATGCCGGCGAACGGTTCGTCAAGCAACATGAAGGCCGGGCGTGAGGCGAGTGCGCGAGCGATCTCGCAGCGCCGCCGTTCGCCGCCTGAGAGCGCAATCGAGGGACTTTTGCGCAGGCGCGTTATGCGGAATTCCTCGAGCAATTCGTCAAGCTGTTCACGCCGGCGGCGGCGATTGGGTTCGACCAGCTCGAGCACGGCCATGATGTTCTGTTCCACCGTCAGGCCCCGGAAGATCGAGGCTTCCTGCGGCAGGTA
>CAZKZT010000263.1:0-5724 GCA_964557265.1 uncultured Hyphomicrobium sp. | reverse complement strand
CCGCATCTTCTCGTCGGTGTCGGTCTCACCGCGCAGGCCGTTGACCTGCGCCCAACCCGTGATCCCCGGCTTCACATTGAGGCGGCGGGCGTAGCGATCGATGCGGGTCTCGAACAGGCGGTCATGCGCCACCGCGTGCGGGCGCGGGCCGACGATCGACATCTCGCCTTTCAGGACATTGAGAAGCTGCGGCAGCTCGTCGATGCTCCACCGGCGCAGGAAGCGGCCGACGCGAGTGACACGCGGATCGTTCACGCGCGCCTGCTCGACGCGATCGCCATCGTCGAGCGTCGTCATCGTGCGGAACTTGTAGATTGCAAACTCGCGATGGTTGTAGCCGCGGCGGCGCTGCCGGAACAACACCGGACCGGCGCTGTCCAGCTTGATGAGCGCAGCGACGATGAGAAACAGCGGCGACAAGGCGACCAGCGCGAGGCTTGACGAAACGATATCGAAGAAGCGCTTGCCGATGACCGCGACCGGACGCGCCGGCGCAGCCGACAGCGTCAGCGCGATGATCGGGCCGACTGTTTCGATCCGCGGCTGACCGATCGCTTCGATGTCGCTGAAGGCGTCGAGATGGATCCCCACCGGCAGCAACGCGAAGCAGTCGAGGCAGGCATTGAGAACAGGACCGCGGCGCACCGACGGCAGCAGCAGGACATCGTCGACGGCCTGATTGCGGGCATCGACGCTCGCGCTGCGCAGGGCAGCGGCGAGCGCCGCACGCGACGCCGCATCCTCACCGAGCTGATCCGGCGCCAATCGCAGAACAGCAACGAGTTGATCATTCTGCCCTTCACCCGAGCGCTTGGCGCGGTAGGCTGCGAGATCCTCCTCCGTGCCGACGAGCATGAGGCGGCGGGCCCGCACGACACCGCGGTCGACGGCCGAGCGGACGGCCCGTGCGGCAGTCCGCTCCAAGCGCAACAGGCTGAACAAGCCGATCAGGAAGAACAGCGCGATCCAGCCGCGCGAGAACGTGTCCGTCGTCTTGGTCAGGAAGCCGACGAGCGCGATCAGCAGGAAAGCGACATGCCAACGTAGAACGATCTGCTGCAGCGGACGGCCGCCAGCAAGCCGTGCGCCGAGCGCGCTCTCGCCTCGCCCCGCAAACGGGAGGATGAAGAACAGCGCCGCCAGCATCCCGAAAGCGGAATAGCCGGCCAGTGAGCCGACCTCACCGTAAGCCGCATAGTGATACCCAGCGCCGCTCAGGACGGCAGCGGCAACGATCAGGAAGGCTTCAGCGCCAGCGATTGCGCATGTGACCGCCAGGTTACCGAACGTCAGACGCTGCGCGGCACGCAGCCCGTTCGATGGAATATCCTGAACAATGCTCATGGAAAAAATCGGCCCCGGCCTTCCGCTGCTTTCCGCTGCCGGCCGGTGCCCTGTGGGCGCGCTCGACCGCTGACGGCGCTTGGAATGCAAGCCGCGTGCAATGAAATTTATTCATCTGGATCAGGGCGTTATATTTTAGGCAGGACCATCAGCTACGCTCCCGCAGGCTGCCGGTGTACCGAATCGAAAACTTCGCCTCGAATTGGATCAAAGAGCCGAGGAGGCGCCGAACGCGTCATGGACTTGACAGGGGCCCCGCACAGCAGCCACCGAAGGAAGGCTCCCGAACGCAGAAGCAAACCCAGAGGACCAGGATGAAGCTCTCCGATTTCAAGGTGCTGACGTTCGATTGCTACGGCACGCTGATCGACTGGGAGAGCGGCATGGTCGCTGCCCTGGCACCGTTGACCGAGCGCCTGGCGCACCGCCCCACCCGCAACGAAATCCTGGAGGCGCATGGCCGCCTGGAGGCAATCCAGGAACGAACGACACCGGGCAAGCCTTACCGGGAGCTGCTCGCCATCGTGTACAAGCGCCTCGCTGAGGGGTGGGGTTTGAATGTGAGCTGGCAGGAATGCCAGACATATGGCCATTCGGTCGGCGACTGGCCGGCCTTCTCCGACAGCGCCGAGGCGTTGCGCTACCTCAAGCAGCATTTCCAGCTGGTCATCCTCTCGAATGTCGACAACGAGAGCTTCACGCAGTCCAACGCGCGGCTCGGCGTCGCCTTCGACGGCATCTTCACAGCCGAGGATATCGGCTCCTACAAGCCGGACCGGCGCAACTTCGACTACATGTTGGCGGAGCTGTCACATCGCGGCGTCGGCAAGGGCGACATCCTCCATGTCGCCGAAAGCCTCTTCCACGACCACGTCCAGGCCAATGCGCTCGGACTCACATCGTGCTGGATCCATCGCCGGCACGGTGACGAGGGCTACGGTGCCACGCAGGCACCAGAGAACATGCCGAAGGTCGACTTTCGATTCGACAGCATGGCTGCTCTCGCAGCCGCCCACGCTGCCGAGATGCGCGCGTAGCGCCTCCACCACGCACCCAAAATAAAGCCGGGGCAATCGGATGACTGCCCCGGCGCAAAATCAGTGAGTCTGGACGAACGACCACGTTCCGCGAGCGGCGTGAACTGCCGCCCCACCGTCTCAGTGGATCGGCTTGGTACGAAGTCTCGAGATTTCGTCCTTGAGTTTCAGTTTTTCGAGTTTCAGCCGCGTGATCTCCAAATCAGTGGAGCCCGGTCGGCTCAACTCTTCCTCGATCCGGCGCTCGAGAAGCTTGTGCTTCTCGGAAAGCTCTGCGAGATGTGCATTCAGCGACATCAGGCCCTCCGTGTACGAGTTGACAGGTGTGATTCTGCCACGGAACGCACGCCCTGTCCAATCGGTTCACGACAACCAGGTGACAAAAGTCTTGATTTCGCGTGAGCAAACCAACGTGATCAACTAAGTCTGAGCTCAAGCATTCCTGTGTTCGATACAGGGGTTTACGTGCTCATCCAAACGAAGCAGGACGACCATGACGGCAGCAGCGCCCATCCTTCATCGAGGCGATCTTCCAGCGGGCCTTTCGTTCGGATCATCCGTCGCGATAGACACCGAGACGCTGGGCCTCAAGCCGCTGCGCGACCGTCTCTGCCTGGTGCAGCTTTCCGCTGGCGATGGCACAAGCCACCTCGTCCAGTTCGACGGACACGACTGGTCAGCGCCTAACCTCAAGGCGCTGCTGACAAATCCCGATGTCACCAAGATTTTCCACTTCGCGCGCTTCGATGTGGCGGTGTTGGAGCACTACCTCGGCGTCGTCACGGGGCCGATTTACTGCACCAAGATCGCATCGAAGCTGGTGCGCACCTACACCGACCGCCACGGCCTCAAGGATCTGTGCGCCGAACTGCTCGGGGTCGAAATTTCCAAGCAGCAACAGAGCTCGGATTGGGCAGCGGCGACGTTGAGCCCGGAGCAGCTGACCTATGCCGCGTCCGATGTCCTCCACCTGCATCGGCTCAAAGAGGCGCTCGATCAGATGCTGGCTCGCCAGGGGCGGGCCGAGCTCGCGGAGGCTTGCTTCAGATTCCTCCCGACGCGCGCGCGGCTCGACCTCACCGGCTTCGAGGACGTGGATATTTTCAGTCACTAAGGCTCGGATTGGCCCGAATAGTCGCGGTCTCCGTCATTGAGCTGTTATAGTTGCTCCCTGAACGCTTGTCCGGCGTCCCATTATCTCCCAAATTCCAAAGCAGTAGAAGAAGCGACGCACCGCTCCGCGATCAGGCTCCATGAGCGGCCGGCGGTGCAATGGATTCCCAACTCGCCCGGGGCGCCGGCACCCGGAACACGCGAACTTCGGAGTCGGACTTTCTAGCGGGCACGCATGGCGACGATGATCGACCAACGCCGGTTGCGCGACCGAGCGGCTGCACTCGTCCCCCGCAGGGCGAGCGCTGGCGCGGCGGACGCGCGCGCGCGCGCTTTTGTGGTCGCACGTCGTCACAGCTTCTTCGTACGGGCTCTGCGCACCCTTCTGCCGGCCTTTGCGCTCGGCACCCTGGTCATCTACGGCGCCACGACATGGCGCGTCGCCACCCTGCGCTCTGCCGGCATCCAGCTCGAAGAAATTCGCATCTCGAACGATCACCTCCTGATGGCGAGCCCCACATATGCCGGCTACGGCAAAGACGGCTCGCGTCACAACGTACGCGCCAAATCCGCCGAGACCGATCTGCTTTCGCAGAAGCGCGTGAAGCTGACGGCAATCGAGGGCGATATCGTCCAGGCCAGCGGCACGACGATCGAACTGAAAGCCGTGCGGGGCACCTTCGAACAGGACAGCGGCATCCTCGAACTGCACGAACGGATCGACGTGCGATCGAGCGACGGCATGACCGCGAAACTGACGGCGGCGACCGTCTACACGAAGGAGAGCCGCGTCGTCTCGAACGAACCGGTCACTGCCGACATGCCAACCGGCAACATTCGCGCCCAGCGCATGGAACTCGAAACGAAAGAGCGCCGCGCGGCCTTCATCGGCGATGTCGCCGTCCGCATGACGCCGCAGCAGCCGCCCGCGAAGGCCGAGACAGCGCCTGAGACAGCAACCACCAGCGGCGCGCGAACGAAGAAGGACAAGGCGTCGAGCACCGCGCTCGGACCGAGCTTCAGTTCGAGCGAGCCCGTGGACATCACGTCGGAGCGGCTGGACGTCGACGACGGCAAGCGCCTCGCCATGTTCCGCACCAATGTCGTTGCGCGGCAGGGCACGTCCACACTGAGCGCGCCCGAACTCGATGCCGCTTATGCTGGCCGCTCGGCACTGCCGGGACAGTCGACGCCATCGGAAACGCCCGCCACGCCCGCGGGTCAGGCGGCGGCCTCGCGGCTCACCAGCCTCAAGGCGCGGGGCGGCGTCGTCATGACCCGTGACACCGATCGCGCCACCGCCTCGACGCTGCACTACGACGCCGAGGTCCAGCGGACCGTACTTGCGGGCCCCGTCCTGATCACGTCGGGAGCCGATCGCCGTGCCACCAGCATCAGCGCCGAGATCGACCACCAATCGGATCGGATGATGCTCGTTGGCTCTGTCGTTCTGCATCAGGCACGCAACGTGCTGAAGGGCGAACGCCTCGCAATCGATCGCGCGAACGGGAAGGCACGGCTCGACAGTCCTGCTGACGCCGCGCGCGGGACGGGGCGTATCAGCGCCCTTCTCCATCGCGGCGAGGAAGCCCGCGCACGGCCGAAGACCGGCGCAGCCAACGGTGACCAGCGCGAAAGCGGTGCCTTCGGCGCCTTCCGCACGGATCCGAATGCCCCCATCGACATCGAAGCGGCTGCGCTCGATTTCGAGGACGCGCGACGCAGTGCCGTTTTCACGGGCAGCGTCGTTGCCAAGCAGGGCGATTTCGTGATCCGCACGCCGAACCTCACCGCGCTGTTCAGCGGCCAGACGTCATTGCTGGCGATGCCGGCAGCCAAAGGAAGCGATGCCGGTACCGCCGCCAGCCTGCGCAAAATCGAAGCGCGTGGCGGCGTCGTCGTCACGGGCTCCGACGGCCAGAAGGTCACCGGCGATTGGGCCGACTTCGATCCGCAATCGAACTTCGCGACGGTCGGCGGCCGCGTCGTCGCCCATCAGGGCAAGAATATCGTCGAGGGCACGAAACTCGTCATCGACTTGACGTCCGGGCGAACGCGGTTCGAGATCGACGCACCGCAGGGCGTGAAGCCTGTGCAGGCGCCAGAGACATCCGCGGTGCCGTGCGTCGCGGGACAGAACTGCACATCGCGGCGGCGTATCCGCGCGGTGTTCTACCCGAAGGACGCGAAGCAGCTCAGCAAGTCCCGCGGGCAACGCAGCAAGGACGGC
>CAZKZT010000262.1:0-5731 GCA_964557265.1 uncultured Hyphomicrobium sp. | reverse complement strand
GCTCGCCGCCGGTTATCTCACTCGTCTCGCCGAAGACGCCGGTCACGCCCTTCGGGATCAGCTTGTCGTACATGTTGCCGACAGTCGGGCACGAGCCGAGACCGGTCGTCGTGTCGCTTTCACCGCACTTGGTCGAGACCCAGAGCTCGGAGATGTCGCACTCCTCGCGCTTGAGCTCGGAGGCCCACTGCACGAACTCCTTGGCCTTGTACGACGCCTTGGCGATCGTCGCGATGTCGCCGTGGCCCTCGATGCCGAATCCGACGACGGGCTTGCCGGTCTTCGCGATGCCCTTGACGACGCGGTCGGTCCAGCCGTCCTCGATGCCGATGACGACGACGGCGGCGACGTTCGGGTTCGCGCCGGTGCCGATGAGCGTGCGGAAGTGCAGTTCGAGATCCTCGCCGAACTGCAGCCGCCCGTAGTGGTGCGGCAGCGCCATCGTGCCCTTGATGTTGTTGGCGACAGCCTCGCACGCGGCGTTCGACAGGTCGTCGAGCGGCAGGATGATGACGTGGTTGCGCACGCCGACGCGGCCGTTCTCGCGGCGCCAGCCCCAGAACGACAGGTTGGATTTGCCGGCAGCCGGCTTGCTCTTCTTCGTGGCCATGTTGCCTGCTCCTACCAGCGCTTGGTGCGGTGATTGTGGATGTGGACGTGCTCGCCCTGCTTGGCGCCGCCGGTCATGCGGCCGACATCCTCGCCATACTTGATGACGGTGTCGCCCTGCTTGAGGTCCTTGAGCGCGATCTTGTGGCCGATCGGAATGTCGTGCTGGGCAGTGACGTGGATCGTCGTATCATTCTCGGTGATGACGCCGAGCATCTTGGTTCCGGCCTTGAGGTCCTCGACGACGACGACGCCGACGTTGTCATTTGGACTGTGGACCAGGAACTGCGGAATGTTGGATTTGGACACGGGCCCCTTCTCCCTAGTGATGGGCGGTTCGGTCATGACGTAGTCTGTAAAGTCTTCTATAAGACTTGCTCGCCAGGGCAAGGGGTAGCCGGGATCAGGAACGTGCGCAAGCGTCGTCTACAATCCGATGGGCAGGAAGGCCCGCTCTATGCGCGGGTCGAGGCAATCGTGCTCGGGCGGGTCACGGCGGGCGAATGGCCGCCGGGGACGGCGCTGCCGGCCGAGACGGAGCTCGCCCGAGAGCTGGGCGTCAGCCAGGGCACGGTTCGCAAGGCGCTCGACGCGCTCACCACGGCCCAGGTGCTGGTGCGCCGGCAGGGCAGCGGGACCTATGTCGCCGAGCACACGCCCGCCCACGTTCTGTTTCGGTTCTTCAATATTTACGATGATGCGGGGGCCCAGATTCTGCCGGACAGCCATCTGGACCGGGTGGTTCTGGCGGCCGCCAGCGTTACCGAGCAGCGGCGCCTGGAACTCGCGGCCGATCATCGGGTGATCCGGATTTCGCGCGTGCGCACGCGGGCCGGCCGCCCCTTCATGGATGACCGGATCGTGCTGCCCGAAGCGCTGTTTCCTGGGCTTGTCGACGAGCCCGATATACCGAACACGCTCTACGATCTGTTCCAGAGGCGCTATCGTATCCATGTGGCGCGTGCGGACGAGCAGGTCACGGCGGTGGCGGCCACTGCGCGTCTGGCCGAGCGTCTGGCCGTGCCGCTGGGAGCGCCGCTGCTCGCGATCGACCGGGTCACCTATGATCTCAGCGGCCGGCGGATCGAGTGGCGGCTGAGCCATGCGCATCTGGATGGCGCCCATTACTTTGCGCGCCTCTAGGGGCCGGATTTGAGGATTCTGGTGGCTGGCCAAACCAGCCCGAGCGCGATATGCCGGGCGGCATCGAAATTGGCCGGCTCCCTGGGAGCCCGCAGCGGACTGGACAGACGGATCAATGGCCTCGCACCCCGCTTACGAAACCATCACTCTCGAAATCAGCCCCGACAAGGTCGGCATCATCACGATGAACCGGCCCGACGCGCTCAACGCCATGAACACGCAGATGATGCGTGAGCTCCGGGACTGCTTCATGCAGTTCTATGTCGACCCCAATCAGGCCGCGTGCCTGATCATCACCGGGTCCGGCGAGCGCGGTTTCTGCACGGGTGCCGACCTCAAAGAGCGCAAGGGGATGACGGATGAGACCTGGCGCCAGCAACACGCCGTCGTCGAGCAGATGGTGCGCGCGATCATGGATTGCCCGGTGCCGGTGATCGCGGCAGTCAATGGCCACGCCTACGCGGGTGGTCTCGAGATCGCGCTGGCCTGCGATTTCGTCTACGCTGCCGAACACGCGCGCTTCGCACTCACGGAAGTGACGCTCGGCATCATGCCGGGTGCGGCGGGCACGCAGAATTTGCCGCGCGCCGTCGGTGTGCGCCGCGCCAAGGAGATCATCCTCACCGGATCGCCGTTCAGCGCCATCGATGGTCTGGCGTGGGGCATGATCAACAAAGTTGTGCCGGGCGCCGAGCTCAAGACTGAGGCGCTCGCGGTAGCGCGCCGGATCGCCGCCAACGCGCCGGTGAGTGTCCGCCAGGCCAAGAAATCGATGGACAAGGCGGGGGACCTCGGCCGTGCCGACGGCTACGCCTTCGAGATCGAGGCCTACAACCGCACCGTCGTCACAGCCGATCGTCAGGAAGGCATCAACGCCTTCAACGAGAAGCGCAAGCCGGTCTACAAAGGCCAGTAGTCATCACCTGCCGCAGCCAGTAGGCCCCACAGGAGGCGTGCCCATGAAAGTCGACGTTATCGTGAGGGAGGTGGGCCTGCGCGACGGCCTCCAACTCGTGAAATCGTTCGTGCCGACCGAGACCAAGCTCGCGTGGCTCCGCGCCGTAGCGGCAGCCGGTGTTCCCGAGGTCGAGGTGACGAACTTCGTCCCCGCAAAAGTGATCCCGCAGTTCGCCGATGCAGCGGATGTCGCGCGCGGTGCGCTCGGGGTTGCGGGACCGCGCATGTGTGCGTTGGCGCCCAATCGCAAGGGCGCCGAGAACATGCTCGCCGCCGGCATTCGCAAGATCAACTTCGTGCTCTCGGTCTCCGAGGGCCACAATCTCGCGAACGTGCGCAAGACGCCCGACCAGTCCTTCGCCGAGTTCGAGAGCGTCGTTGCGCTGCGCAAGGAGAACCCCGAATACAAGGACGTCATCATCCAGGGCTGCCTCGCGACGTCATTCGGCTGCACGATCGAGGGGAGTGTGGACCCCGATCGCGTTCTGCGGTTCGTGGAGCGCTATCTCGAGCTCGGCGCCGATGAGATCACGCTCGCCGATACGGTCGGATACGCGGGGCCGAGCGAGGTTGCCAACCTGTTCGAGCATACCGTGCGGCTCGCCTATGGCCGTCCGGTCTACAGCCACTTCCACGACACCCGCGGGCTCGGCCTCGCGAATGCCTACGCCGCCCTCGAAGCCGGCGTGACGGGCTTCGACGCGTCCACGGGCGGTCTCGGCGGTTGCCCGTTCGCACCCGGCGCCTCCGGCAATATCGTGATGGAAGACCTTGTCTACATGCTCGAGAAGGAAGGTCTGAAGACGGGCGTCAATCTCGATCTCTATCGTGAGGCGCGCCGCATCGCGGAGACGGCGCTGCCCGACGAGAACTTCTACGGCACCATTTTCCGCGCCGGATTGCCGAAGGGATTCGTGCCGGCGACGGATCGTGCCGCCGCCGCCGAATAAGACAGGACGAGCGATCAGATGACCGACGAACTGATGATGCCGATCGACCCGCAGTGGGCCGAAATCCGAGAGGGCGTGCGCGCGGTTTGCGAGCGCTTCCCCAACGACTACTGGATGAAGCTCGATGCGGCGTCCGAGTATCCGACCGAGTTCGTGCAGGCGCTGACCGACGACGGCTACCTCGCGTGCCTTATCCCTGAGCAGTACGGCGGATCGGGCCTGCCGCTTTCGGCCGGCTGCGCGGTGCTCGAGACGATCCACGAGACGGGCTGCAACGCTGCTGCCTGCCACGCGCAGATGTACACGATGGGCACCGTGCTCAAGCACGGCTCGGAGGAGCAGAAGCGCAAGTATCTCCCTGAGATCGCCTCCGGCAAGCTGCGCCTGCAGGCGTTCGGCGTCACCGAGCCGACCACCGGCTCCGACACGACCCAGCTCAAGACGCGCGCCGAGAAGCGTGGCAACAAGTACATCGTCAACGGCCAGAAGGTGTGGACGAGCCGCGTGCTCCATTCCGACCTCATGCTGCTGCTGGCGCGCACGACGCCGGTCGAGCAGGTGAAGAAGCGCACCGACGGTTTGTCGGTGTTCCTGGTCGATTTGCGCGAAGCCAAGGGGCGCGGCGTCGAGATCAAGAAGATCGACGCGATGATCAACCACAACACCTGCGAGGTGTTCTTCGACAATCTCGAGGTGCCGCCCGATGCGCTGATCGGCGAGGAGGGGAAGGGCTTTCGCTACATCCTCTCGAGCATGAACGCAGAGCGTCTGCTGATCTCGTCGGAATGCCTCGGCGATGCGAAGTACTTCATTCGCCGTGCGACCGAGTATGCCAACGAGCGCGTCGTTTTCGGCAATCCGATCGGCAAGAACCAGGGCGTGCAGTTCCCGATCGCGCGTGCCTACGCCGAGCTGATGGCGGCGGAGCTGATGGTTCGCCGTGGCACGACGCTGTTCGAGGCTGGCCGCGACTGCGGCACCGAGGCGAACGTCGGCAAAATGCTCGCCGCTGACGCCGCGTGGAAAGCTGGCGAAGCCTGCCTGCAGACGTTCGGCGGCTTCGGCTACGCGCGCGAATACGGCATCGAGCGCAAATGGCGCGAGGCGCGCCTCTACCAGACGGCGCCGATCTCGACCAACATGGTGCTGGCCTTCGTCGGCCAGAACGTGCTCGGGCTGCCGCGCAGCTACTGATCGTCACCAGGAACGGAAGCAAAAAATGAAAATCGCGATCATCGGCGTTGGTGCGATGGGTTCGGTCTATGCGGCATTGCTGGCTGACCAGGGCAAGCACGACGTGTGGGCCGTCGATACCTGGAAGGACCATGTCGACACGATCCGCGAAAAGGGCTTGCGCGTCGAAGGCGCCTCCGGCGATCGCACGGTTCGCGTCAACGCGACCACGAACGCCGCCGACGTCAAGGACGCCGATCTCGTCATCGTCGCGACCAAGTATGACGGCGTCGGCGCCGCCGCGAAGGCCGCACTCGCAATGGCCAAGCCTGAGGCGCCGATCCTCGCGATCCAGAACGGTCTCGGCAGTGCCGACATCGTTGCCGACGTGGTCGGCTCCAAGCGCATCATGCTCGGCGTCGTCGGCGGCTTCGGCGCGTCGATGAAGGGGCCCGGCCACGCCCACCACAACGGCATGGAGTTCCTCCGTCTCGGCGAGATGGACGGCGGCATGACCGAGCGGCTGGAGACGGTCGCGAACGCGTGGCGCCAGGGTGGCTTCAAGGTCCTGACCTTCGACGACATCCACAAGATGATCTGGGAAAAGCTCATCTGCAACTGCACCTACTCGGGTCCGTGCGCGATCACGGGGCTGCGCGTTGGTGAAATCCAGGCGAGCCCGAGCGGTTGGAGCATCGCTGCCGCCTGTGCGCACGAGGCGTTCCAGGTCGCGCGCGCGAAGGGCATTACGCTGGACTTCGACGATCCGGTCCGCTACGTGCGCGAGTTCGGCCAGAAGATCCCCGGCGCGCGCCCGTCGATGCTGCTCGACCATCTCGCCGGCCGGCCGGCCGAGGTCGACAACATCAATGGTGCGATTCCGCGCGAGGGCTCGAAGG
>CAZKZT010000261.1:0-5739 GCA_964557265.1 uncultured Hyphomicrobium sp. | reverse complement strand
GCGAACGCAGCCGCTGGATACGGCTTTGCCGATCGAGCGCTCGTCCGGATTGCCGTGAATGCGGTAGAGCGTGTCCGCATTGCCCTGATGAATGTAGAGCGTGCGCGGCCCGAGCGGATTGTCGGGTCCGGGCGCCATGCCATGGCGATACTTCTCGAGCTCGGGCTCTCGCGCGATCATGTCGGAGGGCGGCGTCCACTTCGGCCAAGTGCGCTTGTAGGCGATGTGGGCCTTTCCCGACCATCCAAAGCCTGCACGACCAATTCCAACGCCGTAGCGCGTTGCGATGCCTCCCTCCTTGACGTGATAGAGAAATCGCTCTCGCGTATCGACAAAAACAGTTCCGGGAGCTTCGCCGGTCGGATCCGCTACGTCCTTGCGCCAGTAGCGCTCCGGAACCAATTCAATGCGAGATGCGCGGACCGGAAACGGTTCGTCGGTAACGGCAGCGTACAGGCTGCGGACGTCGGGAGGCACGTGAGCCTGAGGCTCCGGATGTTTCTCGATCAGAGCGCTGGTGGCAATGGAAGCGCATCCAGCCATAGACAAAGAGATCAGGCTGACGCCACCCACGACAAAGTGCCGGCGCCCCGTTTCCACTGGCCTTGTGCGGCTGGCCTCATCAATCATCCCCACCCCTCATTTGTCGGAAGTGCATCGCGCCAAGCGCCGAGTTCCCAGGACCCGGCGCTTGGCAAAGTTCATAATTGGAACGCGTGCGCTGAAAGCGCTTGGGCGTGGACGTTCGAACGGGCGGGCTGTTACGCGTTTGCAGAAATCAGCCTTCGCCCATGCCTTCGGCAGGCTTGGCAGCGTGGCCCTCGCGTACCTTCCGCTCAATCCGCTGACCAACGTCCGCATCGACGCTCTTCCAGTACTCGAACGCACGGCTCAGCACCGGCTCACGCACACCGCCGAGCAGGCTGCCCGCAACCTGCTCGACAAGCTTTGCGCGCTGGTCGTCGTTGAAGACTTTGCGCACGAGGGTTCCCGGCTGGCTGAAATCGTCGTCTTCAGCACGCAGCTTGTACGCACTCCGCACCATTTCGCCGTCAGCCTCCCAGCCATCCGCCACCGCACCCGTGTCGTCCGCCCATTTGCGGTCACCGCTGTTGGGCGCGTAGACCGGTGCGCTTCCGCTGTGGTGATACGCCATCTGGCCGTCGAACATGTACGTGTTGACCGGCACCTTCGGCTGGTTCACCGGCAATTGATGGAAATTCGTGCCGATGCGATTGCGCTGCGCGTCGTTGTAGGCAAACGCGCGACCGAGCAGCATCTTGTCGGGCGAGAGACCGATGCCCGGCACCGTGTTGCCCGGTGAGAACGCCGCCTGCTCGATCTGCGCGAAGAAGTTCTCCGGATTGCGGTTGAGCGTCATCGTCCCGACCTTGATCAGCGGGTAGTCCGCGTGAGGCCAGGTCTTGGTGAGGTCAAACGGATTGATGCGGTATGTCTTGGCGTCCGCGTACGGCATGACCTGAACCGACAGTGTCCAGCTCGGATGATTTCCGCGCTGGATGGCCTCGAACAGATCCCTCCGATGGAAGTCGGCATCGGCGCCGGCCATTGCCGCCGCTTCTTCGTTGCTGAAGAACTTCATGCCCTGGTTGGTGTGGAAGTGGTACTTGACCCAGAAGCGCTCACCAGCCGCGTTGATCCACATATAGGTGTGCGAGCCGTAGCCATTCATGTGCCGCCAGCTGCGCGGCAGACCTCGTTCACCCATCAAATAAGTGACTTGGTGGGCGCTCTCGGGATTGTTGGTCCAGAAATCCCACTGCATGTGATTGTCGCGTAGACCGGAATCGGGAAGCCGCTTCTGGCTGCGAATGAAGTGCGGAAACTTCATCGGGTCGCGCACAAAGAAAATCGGTGTGTTGTTGCCGACAAGGTCGTAGTTGCCCTCGCTGGTGTAGAACTTCAGCGAGAAGCCGCGCACGTCGCGCCATGTGTCGGGGCTGCCCATCTCGCCGGCGACGGTCGAGAAGCGCGCCAGCATTTCGGTGCTCGCACCCTTTTGGAAGAGGGCGGCTCTTGTGTAACGCGAGACATCTTCCGTGGTCTTGAACTCGCCGAAAGCCCCTGCCCCCTTGGCATGAGGCTGGCGCTCAGGAACCTTCTCACGGTTGAAGTGCGCCATCTGCTCCAGGAAATGGACGTCATGAAGCACAATCGGGCCGTCAGCACCGATGGTGAGCGAGTTGCGGTCGCTTGGCGCCGGTGCACCGGAGCCCGTCGTAGAGCCTGTGGCGCGGATGGGTTCTGTACTATGGTTTGACATGACGACCTCCTGACAGGGGGTAGGGAATGTGTGCCGTCGCCGCGATGGGCGACCGGCACCACCCCTCCACATTAGCAAAGTTCTAAACGAGGGCGAGGTGTGAAGCGTCGCAGCCTATGCGAGGCTTCACGCCGTCGGCGCACTCATCTCATCTAGGTTGCATGCTTGTTGACCCATGCGACGTACGTGTCCATCCAGCCTTGCAGGAACTGGCGGCTTGCGGGGCCGATGCCGCCATCGCTCTCGAACAGGTCATCCTTCATTTGCAGGAAGGCTTCCGGCTGGCCGAGGGTCGGCATGTCGAGATAGGCAAGAATGTTGCGCAGGTGTTGCTGGGCCAGTGATGTCCCGATCGCACCCACGGATATGCCGATCACACCCGCGGGCTTGCCCGCCCATACGCTCTGGCCGTACGGCCGCGAGGCGTGGTCAATCGCGTTCTTGAGCACACCAGGGATCGAGCGGTTGTACTCGGGTGTCACGAAGATGACGCCGTCTGCGGCGGCAATCTCGGACTTGAGCCGTTTTACCGGCGGCGCCTGGTTCGCATCATCGTCCTGATTGTAGAGCGGCAGGTCGCCGATTTGGATGGTGCTGAACGTGAAGTCCGCCGGTGCGAGCTTCGTCAGCGCATTCGCGAGCTTGCTGTTGAAGCTGTCGCGGCGCAGGCTGCCGACGATGACGGCAATCTTCTTGGTCATGGGTTCCTCCATTGATGGTTCGCCAGCTCAGTGTTGATTTTAGCGTTGTTTCAACAGCACGACATTGCCCCAAGGATCAGGAGCTTCGATCGTATCGCCGACCTGCCTTGCTCCGACAGCCAGGAGGCGCTCGGCCGACGCATCAAACGTCTGGGCATCACGGGCCATAAGTTCGAACGAGGCGAGGCCGGTCGTGGTTCCCGAGCGTTTGGGCGCGTTGCGGCTGCGCCAGATGTTCGTCGCGACATGATGGTGATAGCCGCCTGTCGCGTAGAATGTGGCGCCGGGATAGTGACTGGTCACCTCGAGGCCCATCACATCGCGGTAGAACGTCTCCGCTTCTGCAATGCCGCCGACCCGCAGATGGACGTGGCCGACGATCGTGCCCTGCGGCACGCGCAGGTCATGAGGAGCGCTCCGTCCCGTTGTCCGGATGATTTCCCCGATGTCGAGCGGATCGGTGGACATGGCGACCTTGCCGTCCTGCCAGCGCCACATCGCGGGTGAGCGATCGGCATAGATCTCGATGCCGTTGCCTTCCGGATCCGTAAGATAGACGGCCTCGCTCACCTTGTGATCGGAGGCGCCGTCCAATCGCACGCCGGAGGTGACGGCGTGACTGATCCACCGGTAGAGGTCCGATTGCGTCGGCAGGAGAAAGGCTGTGTGGAACAGGCCCGCGAAGCCCATCGGCTCCAGATCGACGTCGCGTCGGCGCAGGGCGAGCAGCACCGTGTTGCCATCGCCCAAGTACGCGGCGTCGCGCTCCGAGCCCATGGGATGCAGCCCGATCGCCTCTTGATAGTAGCGCGCCACAGCCTCGAGATCGCGAACGACGAGCGTGACCGTCCCCGGCACCAGCGACGGTGAGACGGCATTGGCCTTGGTTGCGAGATTTGTGGGCATCGAAACCTCCATGATTTGTTGTTGTGCCGGGTTGGAGGACAAGCGGTGCGTGGCGCGGTCCCCCGGTCTTGTCGTGCTTCTCAAGGTAATATGTGCCTGCCCTTGGGATTTGATAATTGGCCCAATTGGGATATTATATCACACCAATGGTGTGAGGTGATTATGCTGGATCGTGTCACGGGAATGCAGGTCTTTGCGCGGGTCGCGTCGCTGGGGAGCCTGTCGGCGGCGGCGCGCGACTTGAGCATGTCGCAAACGATGGCGACCAAGCATATTGCCGCCCTTGAGGCGCGGCTCGGCACCAAGTTGCTGCACCGGACCACGCGCCGGATGAGCCTGACGGAGGCGGGGCGCAACTATCTCGACGCAGTCGAGCGCATCCTGGCGGATATCGAAGACGCGGATACGACAGCATCAGCCACCACAAGACACGTGCGTGGGACCTTGCGGCTGAACGCACCGGTGTCGTTCGGGATACGTGAAATCGCACCGTTGCTACCGGAACTGGCCGTGCGACATCCCGCGCTTACGGTCGATCTCGGACTGGCCGACCGGCAGGTCGATCTGATCGAGGAAGGGTGGGATCTCGCCGTCCGGATCGGCACGCTTACGCCCTCATCGATGATCGCGCGGCGTCTCGCGCCATGCACGACAGTGGTCTGCGCAGCGCCTTCCTACCTCGCGACCCACGGCACGCCGAAGACCGTCGCGGACCTGAGGCAGCACGTCTGTCTCGGCTATACGCTCTCGAACGCCATGGGGCCCGATCGTTGGTCGTTCGGCCCGCGCGGTAAGACCGCCGTTCCTGTCCAGGGGAGCTTGAGAGCCAACAATGGAGACGCGCTGGTGGCCGCGGCTATCGCGGGGCAAGGCATCGTCTACCAACCGCGGTTCCTGGTCGCTCGCGAGATCCGTGACGGGTTGCTCGTCCCGCTCGTGCTCGATCATGAACCGCTCGAACTCGGGGGCGTCTATGCCGTGTATCCGCCGGATCGAAATCCGCCCGCCAAGGTCAGGGCCACGGTCGATTTTCTGGCCGAGCGGCTGAAAGCGGGCGGTTCCCTTGGGTGACCGGAGTTTGCCTGCTCGAAGATGAGCTGGTGCGTTAGGCGAACTGAACGACGAAATTTCCAAGCTGAATGTCGTCGGTTCAATCCCGATCGCCCGCTCCATGATTTCAATGGGTTGCAGCCTTGATCCCGCGAGCGCTTGGCCGCGGCGGCGAGCGGGGCCTCGTGTCGGACCGTCTACCGATCAGGTACGCTCGCGCCGGTGATCATCCGGCGGGCCAGGGGCCAGCAGAGCACTGTCGGCACCACGCATGTCGAGATGAGGAGGAGTGCCGACGCATAGTCGGACGCGCTTTCAGCGGCGTACGGCAACGTGGGCCTTCCGCCTGAAAATACCATCCCAAAGCCGACGAGGAGCCCAACGGCGATCGCGAGCAGCGTGCCGGGTACGCGGTAGAAAACAGCTATTGCGCCAAGGATGAGGCCGGCCGCTGCGGCCGGCATGATCCCCATGAGGTAGCTCAAGGGGACCGCGTAGATCAGGCCGAACAGAAAAACCCACGTCATGCCGGCATAGTCACCGCTCTCAGACGCTCCATAGAGGCTGAGACCCGCAAAAAACGTCATCGCGCCGAGAGGAGGGCCCAGCACCGCGAACACACCCAACACCTTGAGCAGATCCGTCAAGCGTCGCCGAAGGGGCATTCCGATCCTGTCCCGAGTTTGGAGTATCGATGCTGTGCTTTTTCCGGCGTCATGCGCCAGATTGCCAGCCCCAATACGTCAAACCCGGCGCCTGCCCTCAGTTCTTTGCTTTCCATGCGCGGATCGATGCGAG
>CAZKZT010000260.1:0-5753 GCA_964557265.1 uncultured Hyphomicrobium sp. | reverse complement strand
CTAGCTCATCCGTTCGCTGCGGCACCAGTCGGTGAAGTCGGCGATCCAGCGATGCTGCGCGGCCGTTTCGGGAATGCGATAGCCGCGCGCCGAAGAGACCGCCGCGATTGCGGTGTCCGACGCGTAACCCTGATGGACGAGCACGGCGGCGATAAACAGCGGCGAGCGCCCGCGGCCAGCGAAGCAATGCGCGCCGACGCCGTGTCCCGCGCTCAGATCCTTGGTGACGCGCTCGATGACCTGGGCGGCCTCGGGAAACGACGGCGGTACCGCGAAATCGCTTGTGGGCAAGGTGTCGAATGTCAGGCCGGCTGCGCGGGCGGCGCCGGCTTCATCGCCGAGCCCGGCACGCGCGGCTTCGTGCGGTGCCAGCAGGCTGACCAGCGTCGTGATGCCGGCATCGCGCAGGGCCCGCATCTGCTGCGCCAGTCCGTACGCAGGATCCGGCCGGCTGACGACCGCCAGCCGGCCCACGTCCGGTGCATCTACCCAGTAGATCCTCGGCTGCATACGCGCACCCGCCGATGTTCAGATGATCCTTATTCCGCCGCCTTCGGCAGTTCAGCATACCGCTTCGCGGGCGGCCACGTCTTGATCGTGGCGCGAGCATATTGCACTGACACCGGCACGTCGGCGCCGAGCTTCCACGCTGCGTGCCAGGCCCAATGCGGATCGTCGAGGAAGCCACGCGCGAGCGCGACCATGTCCGCTTGCCCGCTGGCGACGATCGCCTCCGCCTGCTCGGGCTCCGTGATCAAGCCGACAGCCATCACCGGAATGCCCGTGGCCTTCTTGATCGCCTCGGCGAAGTGGACCTGATAGCCGGGGCCGAGCACGATCTTCTGGCGCGGATCGTTGCCGGCCGACGAGACGTCGATGAAATCGCAACCGGCGGCCTTGAGCTTCTCGGCGAAGAAGATCGAGTCCTCGATCGTGAGGCCGCCGTCGACCCAGTCGACCGCGGAGATGCGAATGCCGAGCGGCTTGTGCTTCGGCCACACCTCGCGCATGGCCGCATAGATCTCGAGCGGCAGGCGAACGCGGTTCTCGCGGCTGCCGCCGTACTGGTCGGTGCGCTGGTTGGAGAGCGGCGAGAGGAACTGGTGCAGCAGGTAGCCGTGCGCGGCGTGGATCTCGATGAGGTCGAAGCCGATCCGCTCGGCGCGCTTGGTCGCCTGAACGAACGCGGCCTTGAGCTGCGCGATGCCATCGAGCGTGTAGGCTTCGGGGACGTGCCAGCCGGGCGCGTAGGGGAGGGCGGAGGCGGATTTGGTCTGCCATGCGCCTTCATCGAGCGGGTCGGAGGGGCCGTTCGTGCTCTCCCACGGACGCTTGCACGAGGCCTTGCGGCCGGCATGGCCGAGCTGGATGCCGATCTTGGCGGTGCCGTAGCGTTTGCACGACGCGATGACGCGCTTCATGGCCGCCTCGTTCTCGTCGTTTTCGAGGGCTGGGCAACCGAGGCTGATCCGTCCGTCGAGTTCGACGCCCGTGGCCTCGACGATCAGCAGGCCGGCGCCGGAGTTCGCAAGCGAGCCGAGATGCAGCATGTGCCAGTCGGTCATATTGCCGTTTTCGGCAGAGTACTGGCACATTGGCGCCACGACGACGCGGTTCACGAGTTCGAGGTCGCCGAGCTTGATCGGCGCAAACAGCTTGCTGCTCATGATGGCTGTCCCTTCTGCCTGATGGGGAGGGTTGGTCGTGCTGGAAAACCGGATCGCGGCTGCGGCAAATGCGGCCGGCGTCGGCGTTCAATAGCACGCGCGGCGCTGGCGTGGCCACTGCGGATCACCGACGTTTTACCCTGCGCGCACCCCGCATTGACCGTCTGTCAGAAAGGGTCTTTACACCCGGGGCCGCGAGACTTATGTGCACGTCCTGTGAGGCGATCTCTGCTGGTCTCCTGCAGCTCGCCCGGTCTGTTTCGACTGGTGTCCGGTTCGACTGTGGAGGTCCTATGAGATGGAGACATTCCATTCTGCCTCGGCGCTGATCCAAGCCCGTAAGCCCGAGAAGCCGATCATCGGCCTGCGCCCGCACGCGGCGGGCCGCGCTGCGCGCTGGTTTCTCAACAATTTCCAGGGTGACGTTGCGTACGCCTACAAGGCGAACAGCACGCCGTTCCTGATCGGCTCGCTGTACGGCGCGGGTATCCGACATTTCGACGTCGCGTCGATCCCCGAGCTCGAGGACGCCAAGACGATCCCCGACGCGACGTTCCATTTCATGCATCCCGTGAAGTCGCGCCATTCGATCCGGCGCGCGTTCGCGCTCGGCTGCCGCTCGTACTCGCTCGACAGCGAGGACGAGTTGAAGAAGATCTTCGACGAGACCGGCGGCGCCACCGATCTGAAGCTCTGGGTCCGTATCGCGGTGCCGGCGGTCAACGCAGTGATCCCGCTCGAGAACAAGTTCGGCATCACCGGTGCGGCGGCCGTACGGCTGCTGACCAAGGCACGCCCGATCGCGAAATCGCTCGGCATTTCCTTCCACGTCGGGTCGCAGACGCTGGCGCCCGAGGCATATTCCGGTGCGCTCAGAGAAGCCGGCAAGCTGATCACGCGCGCTGGCGTGGCGATTGACGGCATCGATGTCGGAGGCGGGTTCCCGGCACGCTACTCGGATGAGCCGCAGGCGCCGCTCGGGGACTTCGTCAAGGCGGTGCACGAGGGCTTCGCGGCGCTGCGTGTCGCGGACGGTTGCAAGTTGATGTGTGAGCCCGGCCGCGCGCTCGTCGCGGAGGCCGAAAGCCTCATCGTGCGCGTCGATGCCCGCCGCGGCGGTGACCTCTACATCAACGACGGCAGCTACGGGATGCTGTTCGACGCCGCCCACCTTGGATTCACGTTCCCGGTGCGCCTCGTCGGCCGCCAGGTGCGCGATCCGAAGGCGCTGGCGCCGTTCCAGTTCTGGGGTCCGACCTGCGACTCGATCGATCACATGAAGGGCCCCTTCATGCTGCCCGCATCGATCCGCGAAGGTGACTACATCGAGATCGGCAATACCGGTGCCTACGCGCGCGCCATCGCCGGCAAGTTCAACGGCTACGGCTTCTACGACGAGGTCATCCTCAAGGACGATCCGATCTATACGATGTACGGCGACGACGCAGCGGTGTCCGCGCGGGTGGCCGCCTCGACGGCTTGAGCATCGTTGCTTCGGCTTCCGTACGGCACGGCGCAAGGGGGATCACGATGCTGAAGCTCTACTTCTCGCCTATGACGAGTTCGCTCGCGACGCACATTGCGCTGCTTGAATGCGGCGCGCCCTATGAGCTCGACGTGCGTGACATGAACAAGCAGGCGACGCGCACGCCGGAGTATCTCGCCGTCAATCCGAACGGCAAGGTGCCGGCGCTGGTGACCGAGAGCGGCAAGGTGCTGACCGAGGTCGCGGGCACGCTCTACTACATCGCGCGCAAATTTCCGTCGGCTGGCCTCTGGCCCGAGGGCGATCTCGAAGCGGAAGCCGACGTCGTGTCGTGGATGTCGTTCGTGGCCTCGACCATGCACGGCTCGCGCGCCAAGGGTCTGGAGCATGTCGCGGAAGCGTTCAACGTCGCGAACCTCCGCCTTGCCGGACGCGAGTGGGCAATCGGCCGCTATTCGATTGCCGACATCCATCTCTTCCGCGTGTATTGGCGGTTCAAGCCCGCGTTGAATGCACCGGCTGGCGCTTATCCCGCACTCGAGGCGCATCACGACCGGATGCTGGCGCGGCCGGCAGTGCAGAAGGCGATCGAGATCGAGAAGGGCTTCGAGGGCTGATCTTCGCTCTCATGCCTCGATCGGCACTGGCTTGTCGACGCGGATCTCCTCCGGCGTGATCGAGCAGCGGAGCGCAATCGCCTCGACGCCTGCCTTCCGCGCGTCATCGAAGGCTTTTCCGTAGGTCGGATCGACGTCGCGGGCGAACGTGAGCTTTTTCGCGTCGCTCCGCTGGATCAGGTAGACCATCACCGCGCGGTGCCCGGTCCGCACCATTTCGCTCATCTCGACGAGATGCTTGACGCCGCGGGCGGTGACGCTGTCGGGAAATTCGGCGAGGCCCGCCTTGCGCATCATGTGGACGTTCTTGATCTCGACATAGGCCGGCGGCTTGCCTTCGCTTTCGAGAAGAATGTCGATGCGGCTGTTGACGCCGTACTTCACCTCGCGGCGCAGGTTTGCGTAACCCTTCAGGGCCGCGACGCGTTTCTCGGTGATCGCCTCGCTGACGAGCAGGTTCGGATGGTTGGTGTTGATGCCGACGAGCCCCGGCCCCATGCCGAGATCGACCTCCAGCATCTCCCAGGTGTGTTTGTACTTCCGCGTCGGGCTGTCCGACGTCGAGACCCACACCGGCAAGCCGGGCGTCGTCAGGCCCATCATCGACCCGGTATTCGGGCACGTGGCGGTGATCGTCTCGCCGCTGTCGAGGCGGATATCGGCGAGGAAACGCTTGTAACGCTGGATCAGCGTGCCGCGCAGGAGGGGTGTGGCGAATTTCATGGAGCGGGAAACTACTGTCTTGCGCGGGCGGCGGCAATCGCAGGTCATGCGGTCAGTGCAGGGTGTGTGGTGGTATCACAGGGGTGGCACCACGGCCGATTTCGGATAGCATCGTCCGCGCCTGGGGCCGGAGAGCCCCCGGGGTATGGGCTGGAAGCAGGGAACATGATCGACAAGCGCGTAAAATCCATCGCCGAGGCGATGCAGGGGATCAAGGACGGATCGACCGTCCTGTTTGCGGGGTTCGGCGCGGTCGGGCAGCCACAACATCTTATCGACGGCCTCATCGAGCAGGGCGCCAAGGACCTGACCCTGGTCGGCAACAACGCCGGTTCCGGCCGGGTCGAGCCGCTGGTCCGGCTGCTGGCCGCAGGTCGCGTGCGCAAGATCGTGTGCTCGTTTCCGCGCAGTGCCGGCTCGGTCGTTTTCGACGAGCTGCACAAGGCAGGAAAGCTGGAGCTGGAGCTGGTGCCGCAGGGCACGCTCGCAGAGCGTATCCGCGCCGCGGGGGCCGGCATCCCGGCCTTCTACACGCCGACCGCCTACGGCACGGCCCTCGCCGAAGGCAAGGAAGTGCGCGAGTTCGGCGGGCGTCACTATCTGCTCGAGCACGCGATCAACGCCGACGTGGCGCTGGTCGAAGCGTGGCAGGCGGATCGCTGGGGCAACCTGACCTACAAGCAGGCGGGCCGTAACTTCAATCCGATCATGGCGATGGCGGCCAAGCTGACGATTGTGCAGGCGCAACATATCGTCGAGCTCGGCGACATCCCGCCGGATGGCGTTCACACGCCCGGCGTCTACGTGAAGCGCGTCGTGCACGTGCCGTACGGCGATCCCGAGCCCAATCTCGCCACCACCGGCTGAGCCCATTGATCCGCGGAGAAGAACCATGACAACCACAGCAGCCCGCGCGGCCGGTGCCAGCGAAGGCGCCAAACCCTGGAGCCGCGCTCAGACCGCCGCCCGTCTCGCCGATGACATTCCCGAAGGCTGGTGCGTCAATCTCGGCATCGGCTTTCCGTTGCTCGTCTCGAACTTCGTGAAGGGCCGCGAGGTCATTTTCCAGTCCGAGAACGGCATTATCGGCATGGGCGCACTTGCGACGGCCGAGACGATCGAGCCTTGGCTGATCAATGCCGGCAAGCAGAACGTGAACCTCGTGAAGGGCGCCAGCCTCGTCCATCACGCGGACAGCTTCGGCATGATCCGTGGCGGGCATATCGACCTGTGCGTGCTCGGCGCGTTCGAGGTCGCGGA
>CAZKZT010000259.1:0-5772 GCA_964557265.1 uncultured Hyphomicrobium sp. | reverse complement strand
CAACCGCGCGATCCAGCTGGGCCCGGAAGGTGCCACCGCCTACAACAACCGCGGCACCGTCCTGCTCGAGCTCGGAATCGTGCCCGAGGCGATCAGAGACTTCGATCGCGCGATCCTGCTGGCGCCGAACTACGGCGCGGCACTCGCCAACCGCGCCGCGGCCCACGTCCGCCTCAACAATAACCGCGCAGCGCTCGCCGACTACTCCCGCGCCATCGCGATCCTGCAGAGTGACGCCAGCGCCTTCACCGGGCGCGGGCGCGTCCACCTCGCCCAGAACCGGCCCTACGCGGCACTGCGCGATTTCGGCCGCGCGCTCGCCACCGCTCCCCGCCACGCACTGACGCTGCGCGCGCGCGCCGAGGCGCGCCTCGCACTGGAGCGCTACAAGGACGCGATCGACGATCTCGGCCGCGTCCTCGACATCGACCGGGACAACATCGAGGTGTTGCTGTTGCGCGGCTACGCGGCGCTCGCCGCACGCGAAACCCAGACCGCACTGACCGATTTCGAAAGCGCCGTGGCGCTCGATCCGAAATCAAACGCGGCACTTGAAGCGCGCGGCTTCGCGCTCGCGAAGGCCGAGAAGTACGACGACGCGCTCAACGATCTCTCCAAGGCGATCGAACTCGATCCGCGCTCCGCGCAAGCCTTCGCCTACCGTGGCTGGGTCTACAAACTGATGGGCCGCGCCGAACTCGGCCAGCGGGATGTCGAGCGCGCGGCAGGTCTTGAACCCGAGCGTCCGGAAGTGATCTGGGCCCGCGGCGAGATGCTCGAAGTTCTCGGTCGCAGCGACGAAGCGATCGTGGAATTGCGGCGCGCGCTCGAGCTGAAGCCGATGCTACGCGAAGCCGCGGCCGCGCTCGAGCGCAACGGCGCCCAGCAGACGATCGTCAGTCACGAACTCGAGGACCAGGGCGTCGGTGACTGGCGCCTGCATGTGCGCGGCGGCCAGTACTTCGCAACCAACGCCCAATATCCACGCCTCTCGGTACCACTCGAGCTGATGGGCGATGGCCAGCCGCGCCTGCTCGAATGGACGACGCGCAGCGAAGCGACACAGCACATCGGTGTCCTGCGCTTCACCGCCGGCACGGTCGAAGGCAAGTCGGGCCCGGAGGAAGTCGAGCACGCCGCAGTGATCGACACGCGCGCGCGCAACATCATCACTGTCGAGCTGGTCCGCCAAGGCCAACGCGAGGCAACCTGGACATGGAGCGAGACACGTCTCGTCGTCGCCGGCCTCGAGGGCGGCGCCGAGGAGTATGTGCTCGTTGCACCGGTCGAACGCGAGGTCATTGCGCAGCCGCGGCGCCCCGTCGACACTGGTGGAGCGCGCCGCTCCAAGGAGGGCGTCCCGAGCTGGGCGCCGTGGGCCCAGAGTAACGACTATCAGCCGCAGCGGCGCAGCCGCGAAGCCCGTGACAGCGCCCCGCGACCGAAGCCGAAAACACTTTTCGACCTGCTTTTCAAAGGTAATTGAGAGATCGCCGGAACCGCGCACGCGGTTCCGGCAGGCATGAGTTTAAACCGGGGAGCACCACTTCCGATGACCGCCGTGGCCATCATGTGGTTCCGCAATGACCTTCGGCTCTCGGATAACGCTGCCCTCCATGCCGCCACAAGCTCGGGCATCCCGGTCGTACCCGTCTTCATTCTCGATGACGACGCGCCGGGCCAATGGCGTGCTGGAGGCGCCAGCCGCTGGTGGCTCCACGGCAGCCTCGCCGCGCTCGCGCGGAGCCTCGAAGAAATCGGCGCGCGTCTCATTCTCCGCCGTGGCGCAACGCGCGAGGTGCTATCGAAGCTCGCCGCCGAAGTCGGAGCGACATCCGTCTATTGCTCGCGCGCGTATGAGCCGTGGGCGGTCACCCTCGAGGCTCAGCTCAAGACCGATCTTGACGTGGCCGGCGTCGCGTTGAAGCGATACCGGGGTGCGCTTCTGTTCGAGCCCGAAAGCCTGCTCAACCGGCAAGGCGCGCCCTTCCAGATCTATACGCCGTTCTCGCGCGCGGCTCTGGCAGCCGGCGATGTCGGCGCCATCCTCGCCGCCCCGCGCGCATGGCAGGCCCCGCGGCGCTGGCCGGCATCCGACGCGCTCGCCGGATGGGCCTTGCGCCCCGCCAAACCCGATTGGTCGGGCGGCTTGGATACTGCATGGCAACCCGGCGAAGCCGCCGCGCGCACACGTCTTGCGGCGTTCCTCGAAGACGGCGTCGCGCGCTACCATGACGATCGCAATCGCCCCGACCTTCCCACAACCTCACGCCTATCACCGCACCTCCACCATGGCGAAGTCAGCATCCGGCAATGCTGGCAGAGCGCGCGCACCACCTCCGCCGCCGCGCCGGCACGATCGCGCGGCACCGAAGCCTTTCTCAAGGAACTGCTGTGGCGCGAGTTCTCCTACCACACGCTCGCCCACACGCCGTCGCTCCCCGACGCGCCATGCCGCGGGGCATTCGTCCACTTTCCCTGGTCGGAGAACCACAGTTCCCTCGCGCGTTGGCAGCGGGGGCGCACCGGCTACCCGATCGTCGACGCCGGCATGCGCGAGCTTTGGACCACTGGATGGATGCACAATCGCGTCCGCATGATCACGGCCTCGTTCCTGGTCAAGCACCTGCTTCAACCCTGGCAGACCGGCGAAGCCTGGTTCTGGGACACGCTCGTTGACGCCGATCTCGCCGCCAATGCCGCGAGCTGGCAGTGGGTCACCGGCTCCGGCCTCGATGCCGCGCCCTATTTCCGCATCTTCAACCCGGTCAAACAGGCCGAGACGTTCGATCCTGCTGGCGATTACGTGCGCAGATGGTGCCCCGAGCTGGCCGGGCTTCCCGTACCGGACATCCACGCGCCGTGGACAGCGCAGGCCGAAACATTGGCCGCAGCCGGTATCGAACTCGGCCGCACCTATCCCTATCCGATTGTCGATCACATGGCGGCACGGGCCCGCGCGCTCGCCGCCTTCGAGAGCCTGAAGAGCGCGCGGTGATGGCCTGCCACCTCACCTGAGGTGGCAGGATACTTTCTGGCCGCTCCCCACATCGCGGAGCACCGGCACTTCGACCTTGCAGCGCTCCTGCGCAATCGGGCAGCGCGTGTGGAAATGACAGCCGGGCGGTGGCTTCACCGGGCTCGGCACATCGCCTTCGAGCACCAGCTTGTTGCGCTTGATCGAGGGATCGGGCACCGGCACCGCGGACAGCAGCGCCTCGGTGTAGGGATGGCGCGGGCTCGTGAAAAGCGTGCGCTTATCCGCATACTCGACGATCTTGCCGAGATACATGACGGCGATGTGATGCGAGATGTGCTCGACCACCGCCAGGTTATGCGAAATGAAGAGATAGCCGAGGCCCATCTCCTGCTGCAGGTCCATCAGCAGATTGATCACCTGCGCCTGGATGGACACGTCGAGTGCAGAGACCGGCTCGTCGCCGATGATCAGCTTCGGATTGAGCGCCAAAGCCCGCGCAATGCCGAGACGCTGACGCTGGCCGCCCGAGAACTGATGCGGGAAGTTGTCCATCTGCGCCTGACGCAGGCCGACGCGCGCGAACAGCTCCGCGACACGTTCGCGGCGCTCCTTGGCGTTTCCGACTCCGTGCACTTTCAACGGTTCGCCGACGATGTTGCCGGCGCTCATACGCGGATCGAGCGACGAGAACGGATCCTGGAAGATGATCTGCATCTCGCGTCGGTACGGCCGCAGCTCCGGTTTCGAAAGGCCAACGATTTCGCGGCCTTCGATCTTGATGCTGCCCGAGGTCGGCTCGACGAGGCGCAGAATAGTGCGGCCCACCGTAGACTTGCCGCAACCGGACTCGCCGACCAGCCCCAACGTCTCACCAGCGCGTACCGAGAACGACACGCCATCGACAGCGTAGACATTGCCGACGGTTTGCCGCAGCAGCCCCTTCTTGATGGGGAAATGCTTCTTGAGGTCGTGCACTTCGAGCGCCGGCGGCCGGTCCGGCTGCGATGCAACTTCGCGCGTCTCTCTGTCTTTGCTCGCGGCTTGGCCGCTTGCTGCACCGCTATGCATGGGCGCCTCCGAACAATTCTTCCGAGCGCCAGCACGCCGCCCAATGACCGCTTCTCTTCTCCTCGTACGTCGGATACGTCGTCCGGCAGCGCTCCGCCGCATGCGGACAACGGGGCGCAAACGCACACCCCGGCGGCAATGCACTCAATGCCGGCACGATCCCGGGAATCTCCGTCAGCCGTTCCGTCTCCTCCTTCACCTCCCCGCGCATCAAGTCGAGACGCGGGATCGAGGCCATCAGGCCGCGCGTGTAAGGATGCATCGGTCGCGCGAACAACTCCTCGACGCTTGCCTCCTCCACCTTGCGGCCCGCGTACATCACGATGACACGCTGCGCCGTTTCCGCGACCACGCCGAGATCGTGCGTGATGAGCACCACCGCCGTTCCAAGCCGGTTCTGGAGCTCGACGATCAGATTGAGGATCTGCGCCTGGATCGTCACGTCGAGCGCGGTCGTCGGCTCATCGGCGATCAGCACTTTCGGGTTGCAGGCGAGCGCAATCGCGATCATCGCGCGCTGGCGCATGCCGCCCGAGAGCTGATGCGGATACTCCTTCACACGCTGCTCGGGCTCGGGGATCTTGACGAGGCGCAGCATCTCGATCGCACGCTCATGAGCCTGCTTGGTCGTCATGCCCTGATGCAGCAGCAGCACTTCGGCAATCTGCCGCCCGATGGTCATCACCGGATTGAGTGACGTCATCGGCTCCTGGAAGATCATCGAGATGTCGTTGCCGCGGATCCGGCGCATCGCCTCCTCATCGAGGCCGAGAACGTCGACACCGTCGAGCTTGATCGCCCCGCTGACGATGCGCCCGGGCGGCTCGGGAATGAGCCGCAACAGGGAAAGCGCCGTGATCGACTTGCCGCAGCCCGATTCACCGACGATCGCCAGCGTCTCTTTTCGCTTCAACGCGAAATCCACGCCATCAACGGCCTTCACGACGCCCTGGCGCGTGAAGAAATAGGTCCTGAGATCTACGACCTCGAGCAGGTTCTCGGCAGCAGCCGGATCTGCCCCCTCGGTGGTTGTCGTTGGCATGGGCTGCGGACTTGTGGCGGTCATTGGCCTTCCTGGCTTGGTCTGTGGTGCGCGGAACGCCCTCGGGTCATTCTGGCTCCAGTCGTTCATGTCAGCTCCGCTCGCGCGGATCGAGGATGTCGCGAACGGCGTCGCCGAGCAGGTTGGTGCCGAAAACCGCGAGCGAGATCGCGAGGCCAGGGAAGATCACCAGCCACGGTGCGGTCCTCACGTATTCAGCGGCCGATTCCGACAACATGCGTCCCCACGACGGATGCGGCTCCGGGATGCCCAGGCCGAGGAACGACAGCGATGCCTCGGTCAGGATCGCCGAACCGAGCTGCGCGGTGGCCAACACGATCAGCGGTGCCAGCGTGTTCGGCAGGACGTGCTGGAACGCGATCTTCCACTCACTCATGCCGACCGCACGCGCGGCCTCGACATAGGGCATTTCCCTGAGCGCGAGCGTATTCGACCGGATGACACGCGCGACGTTCGGAATGATCGGAATCGATATCGCGATGATGGTGTTGTTGAGCGACGGCCCGAGCGACGCCGCCATCAGCAGCGCCATGACCAGCAACGGAAGCGCCTGCAGGATATCCATGACGCGCTGCGTCAGCAGATCCAGCCAGCCACCGTAGTACCCGGAGAGCAGCCCGATGATGACACCGAAGAAGCACCCGAGGAATGTCGAGCCGAT
>CAZKZT010000258.1:0-5783 GCA_964557265.1 uncultured Hyphomicrobium sp. | reverse complement strand
GCACGGGCCGTTTCAGCACGGCCCGTGCAGGACGAGTTCTATGGCTTCCGCACCGGACAGGTCGAGGATCCGTTCGGTCATGTCTGGATGATCCAGACGCAGATCGAGGACGTGTCGCCGAAGAAGATGCAGAAGCGGCTCGACGCGATGATGGCGGGGGCGCCGGCCGCGCCGCCGCCTGAGCCGCCGAAGAAGAAGCCGGCAAAGCCGTCCGCGAAATCCTCAGGGAGGAGCAAAAAATGACCGATGCCACACGCCGCCCGCTGCAGACGGGTGAACGCTTCACCGGTCACGGCGCCGAGTGGCGGCCGGCCGATCTTTCGCCAAGCGAGGCTGCGACGGCGACCGCCTGGGTCGAACAGCGTATCGACCGCCGCTCGATGCTCACCAACAAGGATCGCGTCGAGGATGTGCGCGACGCGATGTGGCAGCTCGAGAAGGATGGCCAGATCAAGGTTCATCGCATCACTGAGCAGCACGAGCCGGTCGAGGTCCGCACGCTGTACGGCTGGACCAAGCGCGTGCCGACCAATCAGCTTTGGCACCACAAGAGCTGCGGCCAGTGCGGCAATATTCCGGGCTATCCTGTTTCGCTGCTGTGGCTGCAGAACAAGATCGGCACGCGTTACCTCGACGAAACCGACCAGACCTCATGCACGGCGTGGAACTACCACGGCTCCGGCATCGGCAACATCGAAAGTCTCGCCGCCGTTTTTCTGCGCAACTTCCATCAAGCGTACGTGTCGGCGAAGGCGCAGGGACTGCCGGACGGCTATTTCTATCCGCTCGTGCACTGCGGTACCTCGTTCGGCAACTACAAGGAGGTGCGTGCCTATCTGATCCATTCGGCGAAGCTGCGCGAGAGCGTGACCAAGATCCTCGGCAAGCTCGGCCGCCTCGTCGACGGCAAGCTGCTGATCCCCGAGGAGGTCGTGCACTATTCCGAGTGGCTGCACGTGATGCGCCACCGCATCGCCGAGCATCAGGTGATCGACGCATCCGCCGTGCGCGCGACCATTCATCCAGCCTGCCACGTCTACAAGATGGTGCCGGAGGACGCGATCTATGACGACGAGATCCTGGAAGGGAACCGCGTCGCCGTTTCCACGGGATTGATCCAGGCGCTGGGTGCCAACGTGATCGACTACAAGACGTGGTACGACTGTTGCGGCTTCGGCTTCCGCCACATCATTTCAGAGCGCGAGTTCACCCGCTCCTTCGCTATCGACCGCAAGATCAAGGTCGCGGTCGAGGAAGCGCAGGCCGACGTCATGATCGGCCACGATACCGGCTGCATTACTACGCTCGACAAGAACCAGTGGATCGGACGCGCCGCCGGCAAGCCCTATGAGCTGCCCGTGCTCGCCGACTGCCAGTTCGCGGCGCTTGTCTGCGGTGCGCATCCCTACAAGATCGTGCAGACGCACTGGCACGCGAGCCCGATCGAACGGCTGATGGAGAAGCTCGGTATCGACTGGCAGGAGAAGAAGGCGGAGTTCGAACAATACCTCGAGCAGATCAAATCGGGCGCCGCCGACCAGCTCTATGATCCGCGGTTGCGGATCACGTCAGGGCCGGGGTTCAAACCGATCAGGCGCGAGGTCATCCCTCCTCCACCAACGGGAGCGTAACCGATGCTCGGCATCACCGATCTTTGGCTGTTCATGCTGGCGGGGCTCCTGCTCAACATCACGCCGGGGCCGGATATGGCCTACATCATGGGCCGCAGTGCGCAACTCGGCGCACGCGCTGGAGCCGTCGCCGCCCTCGGCATCAGCGCGGGGTGTTTCGTGCACATTGCGGCGGCCGCGCTCGGCCTCTCCGCGATCCTCGCGACATCGGCGGAGGCGTTCTTCATCCTGAAGCTCATCGGTGCGGCCTATCTCGTGTGGGTCGGCATTTCGCTGCTCCGCCATGCGGGGGCGAGTGGTCGTGGTGTGGCCGATGGCGGCCCCGCGATCTCGCTTCGCGGCATCTTCCTCCAGGGCTTTCTGACAAACGCACTCAACCCGAAGGTGGCGCTGTTCTTCCTCGCCTTCCTGCCGCAGTTCATTTCAGCCGCCGCGCCGTCGAAGCCGCTCGCCTTTGTCGCACTCGGTCTGATCTTCGTGGCGGTTGGAACAGTGGTGTGCCTGCTCATCGCGTGGGGGACGGCGCGCGCGTCATCTGTCTTTGGAGCAGGTAGCGCGTTGCGCGTCTGGATGGAGCGCGCGCTCGGCGGTCTCTTCGTTCTGCTCGGCGTGCGCTTGGCATTTCTCCAGCGGAGCCTCTCACCATGACCAAGCCGATCCTTATCGTGGGTGGTGGACCAGCGGGCCTCGCGGCGGCGCACGCGCTGTCGAGCGTCGGCTGCACCTCGGTGCTGGTCGAGAAGACGGCTATACTCGGCGGCGCGCCGATCCATTCGGGCTATGCGAAGCTGGTGCCTTCCGGCCTTTGGGCGAAGGATGCAATCGGCGGCATGGTTGCGCGCGTCGAAGCCGACCCCGGCGTGACGCGCAAGCTCGGCGCCACTGTAACGCGGTTCTCCGGTGAACCTGGCAACTTTGTCGCGGATCTGTCCGATGGCAGCCGTCACCATGTCGGCGCGGCGATCCTCACGACCGGATTCACGCACTTCGACAGCGTCAACAAGCCGGAATGGGGGTTCGGTCTCTTCCCCGATGTCGTCACGACCACGCAGGTCGAACAGATGATCTCGTCCGGTGCAGGCGTGAAGTGCCCCTCCGACGGCCGCACGCCGAAGCGTGTCGCGATTCTGCTTTGTGTCGGATCGCGCGACCGCCAGATCGGCCGCGAGTGGTGCTCGAAGATCTGCTGCACCGTGTCGGCCAACCTCGCCATGGAGATCCGCGAGGCGCTGCCTGACTGCCACGTTTACATCTACTACATGGATATCCGCACTTTCGGGCACTACGAGACCGATTACTACTGGCGCAGCCAGGAGGAGTTCAAGGTCAAGTACATCAAGGCGCGGATCGCGGAGGTGACGGGTGACGGCGGCCAGCTCATCGTCAAGGGCGAGGATACGCTGGTGAAGCGGCCGATCACGATTCCCTTCGACATGGTCGTGCACGCGATCGGGATGGACCCGAACATCGACAACATGACGCTCTCGGCGGTGTTCGACGTCGAGCTGCACAAGCACGGCTACATCGCGCGCAAGGACACCTACGGCGTCATGGGTGCGACCTCGCGACCGGGCGTGTTCGTGGCGGGCGCCGCGATCGGCCCCGAGACCATCGACGACTCGATCGCGCAGGCCAGTGCCGCGGCGCTGTCGGCACTGGCCGCCGCACAGCACCGCACGCTGCAGGCGGCAGAGTAAGGGCGCGCCGATGATCGTCACCCGCAACGAAGCCGCGCCCTACAGTGTCACCTTCAGCGACGCCAAGCACACAGCCCTCGCCGATGCGATCGCCGCGGATGGCGGGCGCGAGGCCGGATTCAAGCCGTTCGCGCTACTCGAGGCGTCGCTCGCAACGTGCACGGCAATAACGATCCGCATGTACGCCGACCGTCACGGCTGGGCGCTGCCGGGGCTCGAAGTGCGCGTGAAGTACGATCAGTCGAAGTCCGATGCGCCCGTGCTGCGCTACGATATCGATTTCGGCACCGCGGACGTTGCGCCGGAGATCCAGGAGCGTCTGCTGCGGGTTGCGACCGCGTGCCCGGTCCACAAGGCGCTGGCGAAGCCGATGGCCGTCGAGCGCAGCGAGCTGGTGGTGTGATGGACGCGCGCGCGCACATCGTCGGGATGGATCCGCCGGTTGCGCGCCCCGTGTTGCATTTGTCGGGCGCCAAGCTGCGGCTTGCGCTCGAGGCTCTGATCCGTGCCGCCGAGCCGGTCGGCGGCATCGAGCGCTTTGCTGCCGCGGTGAAGCTCAAGGCGGACGTGCTGCAGGACAGACTCGGCGGTGGTAAAGCCGCGAGCATCGAACGTGAGGGGTTCGAGGAAATATCAATCCTGATGGCGACCGTGCGCCGTCGTGTCGGACGTCTCATCGACGGGTGCGGATGGCCGGACTTTCGTGCGGGCGTCGCCGCGTTGCTTGCTGACGCACACGTCCCGGGCACTGGCGATGCGCGGATCGCCGCGTTCGTCCGCTCGTTTCCCGATGACAAGGCGAACCGCTTCGTGCGCGATCTCGCTGCGGAGCTTCTGCATGGCGTCTATCCCGAGCACTACCCGCTGATGAACCGTTGGGTGTGGGACACGCGCGCCAATACCGGCGTCCTGCGCGAGATCTGGCATGACCCGGCGAGCGGCGACGATGTCGATCACATCGTCATCGATGTTCCGGACGGCCACGAGACTTTTCTGGTGTTGCGCGAGGAGCTGTCGCAGTTCCTCTCCGACAACGGCATCTTCCGCGATGTGCTGTGGTACGTGGATCTGCTGCAGGCGCAGATCTACGGTGATTACATCAACGCGCAAGGCGGCGCGTATCTGAAGACGGATTTCTCCGCAGAGGCCGATCCGCTGGAGCACACGCGCCGTATTCTCGGGCTCGACCGCATCGCCAGGCGGCGCGGGCGCGGTGTCATCGATGCGCTCACGGTGCTGAACTGAGGCGAACCAATGCCGATTCACGAAAAATCGCTGATCCGTCCTGAGAATCTCAAGACCAACGACAATCTCGTGATCGAGGGCATCGATGTCTCTGGTCACTGGTCGACCTTCATCGAATCGCGCGTCATCGCCGACTACAACGAACACCTCGAAGATGAAATCGCCGCGATGCCGGGCGGCGACAAGATCCACCGCTGCTGGCAGTGCGGTTCGTGCACGAATGCCTGCACGATCAACGCGATCGAGCCGCGCTTCAATCCGCGTTACTGGATCTATCTGATCCGCACCGGCATGGAGAGCGAGCTGCTGCGCGACAAGGACATTATCTGGCAGTGCGTCTCGTGCCACAAGTGCACGCACATCTGTCCGCGTGATGTCGAACCGGAAGGCGTGATGAAGGCGACGGCGCACTGGCTGACGCTGAAGGGATACACGCCGCCGTCGCATTCGCACCTCTTCGATGAGGAGTTCACCCGTCAGGTCGTCAAGCGCGGGCGCATCGAGGATACCGAAGTGCTGCATAATTTCCTGCGCAAGACCAAGCAACCGCTGTTGCAGGACTGGTTGACCGCGATCGCGTTCGCGATCGGCAAGCGGCTCCCCGTAATGTGGGGCATCAAGATGGCGTGGGTGCAACTATTCAAGCCGAGAACGCGCGGCTGGGACAAGGCGCGCGTGGCGCTCGAAGACTACATTCACGAGGTCGAAGCGAAGCAGAAGGCAGCGATCGGATCGGGGTCGAAGGCAGAAGCACCCCGTTCGACGATGCGCGAAGCCGCGGAGTGAACCATGGTCGACGTGACGGACAGGGCTAAGAAGTATGCGAGCGTCGGCTACTATCCTGGCTGCGCGCTCGAAGGCACCGCCAACGGCTACGATGTTTCGACGCGGGCCATCGCGAAGAATCTCGGGCTCGGCCTCAAGGACGTCAGCAACTGGAACTGTTGCGGCGCCATGGAGGTCAAGAATGTCGATCCCAGGATCCAGACGTATCTCTCCGCGCGCGTGCTTTCGCAGGCGGTCAACGAAGACGGGATGGACGTCGTCATGGCGCCGTGCAACGGCTGCTACCACAACCTGAAGAAGGCCGAGCACGATCTCGCGCATGATCCTCAATCGGTCGCGATCGTCGACAGACTCAGCACGAAAGCGGGCCATGCGACCTATAAGGCGGGGCAGGCTGAGACGATCCACGCGCTCGATTGGATCA
>CAZKZT010000257.1:0-5809 GCA_964557265.1 uncultured Hyphomicrobium sp. | reverse complement strand
AGTCGCAATGACGCGCGCTCGGGATGGCACCACCGTACTTCGCGCGCCGATCCTCACCGGTGAACTCGGCGCGGCTGCGGTTGTCGAGGATGAGGCTCGCCGGATCGTCGATCGCCGAGAGGATGCTTGCGTAAGTCGCGACGCGGTCGTGCGCGGCTTCATAGGCAAACTTCACTGACGCAGGCGGCGCGCTGTCGCGCTCGGTCTCGAAGCCCGCTTCGGTCCACGCCTTGATGCCTCCATCGAGGACATGCACGTTCTTCACGCCGAGGTATTCGGCGAACCAGAACGCGCGCGCCGCGCACATATCGCTGAACGCCCCGTAGACGACGATCGTGTCGCTCACCTTGACGCCGCGCCAGCCGAGCATGTTCGCCCACATGCGCGTGAAGGAAGCGAGCGGCGCCGGATCGGTATCGTCGCAGTTGACGAAGTACGGATCGAAATGACGCGCGCCGGGAATGCGTCCCGAGGCGAAATGCTCGGCTTGCCGCGTATCCACGACCGAGAGACCGGGCTTGCCCAGCACCGCGCGCAGTTGCTCTGCCGTGCACAACAGGCCCGGGTTGGCCGTTGGGCCAGTCGTCACGCTCATCATCTCATCCTTACCCGAGCAGGGCCTTGATTTCGGCAGTGAATTCCGCCTTCAGCTCCGGGCGCGCGAGCGCATAAGCGACATTGGCGGTCAGGAAGCCGATCTTGGAACCGGTATCGTAGATCTTGCCGTCGAAGCGGTCGGCCCAGAAGGTCTGGCCCGGCATCGCCGCCAGCGCGATCATCGCATCAGTGAGCTGGATCTCGCCGCCCGCGCCCTTCTCGTGCCGCCCGAGCAGGCCGAAGATCTCCGGCTGGAGAATGTAGCGGCCGCTGACGTGCAGGTTCGACGGCGCCGTGCCTTTCGGCGGCTTCTCGATCATGCCTGTGATCTTCGACACCTTCGCGGCGCGCTCCTCGACGCCGACGATGCCGTACATATGGGTCTGGTCATCGGGCACCGGCGCCACGGCGATGTGGTTGCCGCCATGCGTGTTGTAGGCGGCGATCATCTCCGCGAGGCACGGCGTCTCCGCGTGATGCAGCATATCCGGCAGCAGCACGGCGAACGGCTCATCACCGACGATCTCACGCGCGCACCACACCGCATGGCCGAGGCCGAGCGGCGCCTGCTGGCGGGTAAAGCTCGCCTGCCCCGCGCCGGGCAGATCCTTCAGCAGCGCCTCGAGCTCCGCTTTCTTGCCGCGGTCGGCAAGCGTGCGCTCGAGTTCGAACTGATTGTCGAAGTGGTCCTCGATCACCGCCTTGTTGCGCCCGGTGACGAAGATGAAATGCTCGATCCCCGCCGCACGGGCTTCGTCGACCACGTGTTGTATGACCGGCCGGTCAACAACCGTCAGCATTTCCTTCGGCACCGCCTTGGTCGCCGGCAGGAAGCGGGTGCCGAGCCCGGCAACGGGAAATACGGCCTTACGGATTGGTCTCGTGCTCATCAGGTCGGCTCCAGTCGGGACGGCTAACGTGGTCGAACAAGGTCGGAAATGCTAATGATTTTCATGCATATTCGTTCCCGTGGCGCATCTATTGCATCTCCAGCGGGTTATTGCGTGGGACTTTTATCAGTTGGGAACCTGAACGGACAATGAGCATCCTGGTCACGGGCGGCGCCGGCTACATCGGCAGCCATATGGTGCTGGAGCTGGTCGACGCCGGCGAGCGCGTCGTCGTCCTCGACAATCTGTCGACAGGCTTCAAATGGGCGGTGCCGGACGCAGCCGCCCTCGCCGTCGGCGATATCGCTGACGAAGCACTGGTCACGCGCCTCATCGACACCCATGCGGTCAAGGCCATCATCCATTTTGCCGGCTCGATCGTGGTGCCGGATTCGGTTTCCGATCCGCTCGGCTATTACCTCAACAATACGGTCAAATCGCGCGCCTTGATGGCCGCAGCGGTGGCCAAGGGGGTGCCCCACTTCATCTTTTCCTCGACCGCGGCCGTCTACGGCAATCCCGAGCAGACACCGGTCCCGGAAGACGCGGCCTTGAAGCCGATGTCGCCCTACGGCTCATCCAAACTGATGACGGAGACGATGCTAGCCGACACGGCCCGTGCGCACCCGTTCAACTACGTGGCACTGCGCTATTTCAACGTCGCGGGCGCGGATCCTGCCGGGCGCTCCGGCCAATCCACGCCGCGTGCGACCCATCTCATCAAGGTCGCCTGCGAGACCGCGCTCGGCAAGCGCTCCCACATGGAAGTGTTCGGCACCGACTATCCGACCCCCGACGGCACCTGCATCCGGGACTACATCCACGTGAAGGACCTCGCTCGGGCCCATGTGGCCGCGCTCACACACCTGCGGCAAGGCGGCACCAGTGCGATTTTCAACTGCGGGTACTCCAAGGGCTACTCGGTCCTGGAAGTCATTGAGGCCGTGAAGCGGGTGTCCGGCGTCGATTTCGACGTCCGCCTGTCGCCGCGCCGGCCCGGCGATCCAGCCTCGATCGTTGCCGGATCGGACCGCATTCGCCGCGAGCTCGGCTGGCTGCCCGAGCATGACGACCTCGACCGGATCGTTGCCCAGGCGCTGGCCTGGGAGCATAAGCTCGGGCTGAAAGCGAACACCTGACGCCCGCCTTCCCGCACCCCTTGAGCTGTGGCCCTAAATCAGCCGGTTTCGGCTGAATTTTGGTTCGTGGTATCAGGGAATGAGTCGGCTGCGACTGCGGGCCGGCGCAGGAGGCGATAAAGGTTTGAAGCGCCCGACGACATCGATGGCGAGCGGTGTATGCGCGCCGCTGTATGCGGCGGCGATCGTTTGCCTGATGGGGCTTCTCGCCACGCTGCCAGCCACATCTGCCATGGCTCAGTCGCAACCACCTTTTCGTGCGTGGCTGGAGGCACTTTGGCCGGACGCGCAGCGCGCGGGAATCACGCGCGCTACGTTCGACCGCGCGTTCGCGGGCCTCGAGCCGGACCTCTCGCTGCCGGACCTCGTCCTGCCGGGCAAGACCGAGCCGCGCCCAGGCGGGCAAGCCGAGTTCAGCCGCACACCCGAGCAGTACATCAACCGCGCGCAGATCATGCGGCTCGCCAAGCAGGGCCGCGACCTCGCCGCGCGGCACAGGGCCATTCTCGATCGTGTCGAGCGCGAGATCGGCGTCGACCGCGCCGCAGTGCTGGCGATCTGGGGACGCGAAACCGCCTTCGGCAGCCACAAGCCGCGCCATGACGTCATCCGCGTGGTCGCGACACAGGCCTACACCGGCCGCCGCCCGGACCTGTTCCGCGGCGAGCTGATTTTTGCGCTCAGGATGCTGCAGGACGGCATCGTCACGCGTGAGGGAATGCGCGGCTCATGGGCGGGCGCGATGGGGCTCACCCAGTTCATGCCGTCGGAGTTCTACAGCTCCGCCGTCGACTTCGATCGCGACGGCAAGATGGATCTGTTCGGCTCGACCGCCGATGCGCTCGGCTCCGCCGCTCGCCAACTCCAGCAGAAGGGCTGGATCAAGGGCCTGCCGTGGGGCATCGAGATTCAGCTCGGCCAATCGGTCGATTGCGCGCAGGAAGGCCCCGCCAATGCGCGTCCGATCGGTGAATGGGTGAAGCGCGGCGTCAGGCGCGCCGACGGCAGGCCATTCGCACCGGCGCTGCTGAAGCACGAAGCTTACCTGATGTCGCCAGCCGGGGCGTTCGGACCATCGTTCCTCGCCACCGACAATTTCAAGACGATCCGGGCCTACAACATGTCCGATCTCTATGCGGTGTTCGTCGGCCACCTTGCGGACCGCATTGCCGGCGGCGGGGATTTCAAGACGCCGTGGCGGCAGATCCGCCAGCTTCCCGATCGCGACATCGCAGAGATCCAGTCGCATCTGAAGCGCAGGGGCGCTGCAATCGACAAGATCGATGGCAAGATCGGCTCCAACACGCGCTGGCAGATCGGCCAATACGAGCGCGGCGCGCGCATCAACGTCGGCTGCTGGCCGCGCCAGGAAGTGCTGGAGCACTTGCGCAAAGGAGTGGCCGATGGTCGCTGAGCCTCATCGTGGAAGCAGGCTCGTGGTGGCGGCGCTTCTGTCGGTGCTGACGCTCGCCTTCATGCTCCCGCCAGCGGCCCCTTCTCACGCCCAAGGTACGACCGGCGGCCTCAGCTACATCAACCCCTTCCCGGACAACGACACGCACCGCCTCGAAGTCTGGGGCGATGCGCTGGCGGAAGGCCTGCTCAATGGCATCGTCGACCAGTTCGCTGACGAGCCTCGCGTCGCGGTGCAGCGCAAGCATCGTCCGATCCCCAGCCTGTTCAGAGCTTCCTTCGAGGACGATGTCAGCGAACTCGTCAGCGAGATCGCGCGCAGCAACGCCCACATCGTCATTGTGATGCTCGGTCTCAACGATCGCGTATCGATCCGCTTGTCCAACGGGCGGCGGGCCGCCGTCGGCTCCGAACCCTGGCGAGAGGAATACGGCCGGCGCATCGATCGCATCATGCGCGCCTTCAAGGCCCAGCGCATCGCTGTCTACTGGGTCGGATTGCCGATCATGCGGCGGCCGGATGTCAGCGAGGATGCCCAGTCGATCAATGAGGTCCTGCGTGAACGTGCGTATGTTGCGGGACTCAAGATGATCGACGTCTATGCCGCCACGGCGGACGCCGCGGGCAATTTCAGCCAGTACGGCCCTGATGTGTCAGGCGCCAATCGCCTGTTGCGGCAGGGTGATGGCATCACCTTCACTCCAGCCGGCAACCGGCAGCTCGCCCACTTCGTCGAGCGCGAACTGAAGCGCGATCTCCTCAGCGCCCGCGCGCAGCGCTCGATCCCGCTTGCCGGTAGCGAAGCCGAGCAGCGATTGATCCGGCCCGTCCGCCAGGCACCGGCACCGGCCACACGCACGCCGCTCCAAGCTGCCTCCAAGGCCGGCGCGCCGACGCGTCCCGCTGTCGTGGCGAGCACCGACGGTGAACTCAAAGCCGACAACAGCCGCATCACCCTGCCCGCCGCCGCCGGAGAGAAAGGCGGGCGCCAGGACAACACCGCCATCGAGTTGCCGCGGCCTGCCATTCCCGGCAGCCTGATGGCGCTGCTGGCGCGGCGCGCACAGAGCGAGCGCAGCAATCAACCCGGCGAGGCGCTGGTCCGCGAAATTCCCGGCGGCCTGACGATCTCGCGCACGATCTCGACCGCTACCGCGCCCGGCGCCCCGCAACGCCGCGCGCTGCCGAGCCAGACGCCGTTCTTCCGCGTGCTCGTCAAGGGCGAGCGGCTCGAGCCCAAAGCCGGACGCGCCGACGACATTTCCTGGCCGCCCGCCGCACCACCGGTGACACCGGCTGCCGCGCCGCCTCCGCCATCCTCGACGCCGGAACCTCCCACGCGGGCGGTAGCTCCACGCCCCATCCCGCGGCCAGCGCCGCGTTGACACAATCTGACATGCCTGTCTGCGGTTAGCTCTGCGCGCCGCGCGAAGCTGACGGCTTTGAGCGCTGCGGAAAAATGCAGCGCCCGAAGGCGGCCTGCGCTAGACTCGACCCAACACTAGAGCGCGTCAGCCTTTAGTGGAACCGGAGCGGTCGCGCGATCGCGCTCTATGTATTTAATTTAGGGTCTGATTCACGCTCTCGATGGAAGCGCGAGCGCTTCCATCTCGACCGATCAGGCTCTAACGGAGGAGATGCCCAAATGGCTGATGCTGTCATCGTCTCGACTGCGCGCACCCCGATTGGCCGCGCCTATCGGGGCGCCTTCAACAATCTCCATGGCGCCAGCCTCGGCGGACATGCTGTCGCGGAAGCGGTGAAGCGCGC
>CAZKZT010000256.1:0-5826 GCA_964557265.1 uncultured Hyphomicrobium sp. | reverse complement strand
GGATGTCCGAGCCGAGCAGGCACTGGATCTCGATCGACCGCTCGGGACTCAGCACGTGGCGCGAGCCGTCGAGGTGCGATTGGAACAGCGCCGCGTCCTCGGTCACCTTGCGGATCTTCGACAGGCTCATCACCTGGAAGCCGCCCGAGTCGGTCAGGATCGGCCCGTCCCAGCGCATGAACTTGTGCAGCCCGCCAAGCTTGTGGACGCGCTCCGCCGTCGGCCGCAGCATCAGGTGATAGGTGTTGGCGAGCAGGATGTCGGCGCCGGCGTCTTTCACCTGCTCGGTATAAAGCCCCTTCACCGTTGCGACCGTGCCCACCGGCATGAACGCAGGCGTGCGGATCTCGCCACGCGGCGTGCGAATGGTGCCGAGGCGGGCGGCGCCGTCCTCTGCGTGGAGCGTGTAACCGAAGTCTTCGGATCGTGGTGTGGAATCGGACATGGCTGGCCTATAGCGCGGCCCGCGCGACTTGGCACGCGCGCTGGCGGACATGCTGAATCATGGTTGCGCGGCCGGATGCAGCAGGCAAGCGTCGCCGTAGGAATAGAAACGGTAACCGTTCGCGATCGCGTGCGCGTAAACGGCGCGCATGGTGTCGAGGCCCGAGAACGCCGACACCAGCATGAACAGCGTCGAGCGCGGCAGGTGGAAGTTGGTCATCAGCACGTCGACAGCCCGGAATTTGTAGCCGGGCGTGATGAAGATGCCTGTATCACCGCGGAACGGGCGAATGGTGCCATCGGCATCAGCCGCCGTCTCGAGAATGCGCAGTGCCGTCGTACCGACAGCGACGATGCGACGCCCCGCGCGGCGCGCCTCGTTCAACCGCTCGGCAGCCTCGGGCGTGATCTCACCCCATTCGGTGTGCATCTTGTGATCTGCGGTGTCGTCGACCTTGACTGGCAGGAACGTCCCGGCGCCGACGTGCAGGGTAACGAGCTCGCGCGTACATCCGGCGGCCTCCAGCGCCGCCACGAGCGATGGCGTGAAATGCAGCGCCGCTGTGGGCGCGGCGACGGCGCCCTCCTTGACGGCGAACATGGTCTGATAGCTTGCGCGGTCCTCCGGCCCCGGCGGACGCCGCGCGGCGATATAGGGTGGCAGCGGCATCTGACCGAGTGCATCGATCGCCTCGTCCAGGAAGGCGCCGTGGAAGGAGAACGCGAGTTCGACCTCACCGCCGTCCTTCGCCACGACCGTGGCATCGAGCGTGCCGAGCAGACAGACCCGCCCGTCAGCCTCCGCCCCGAAGCGGATCCGGTCGCCAGGCTGCAACCGTCGTGCGGGCTGCGCGAAGGCGGTCCACCGGCTCTCATCGAGCCGTTTGACAAGATTGAACGAAACCGGCGTCTCGTGGATCCCGCGCACACGCGTCCCCTCGAGTGCCGCCGGTATGACGCGCGTATCATTGAAGACGAGGACATCACCGCGCCGCAACAGGTCCGGAAGATCGCGCACGGCGCGGTCCTCGAGACGCGCCGCGTCGCCCGGTCTGACCACGAGCAAGCGCGCGGCATCCCGTGGATCGGCCGGATGGAGGGCGATCCGGTCCTCGGGCAGCTCGAAATCGAAGTCAGCCGTGCGCATGTCCATTTCCGGTTATAAGCGGATCGTCGGCGCCCCTCGCGACCGGGCCTGAGACGCGCCTATCAAGGGATTGCCACTACTAGATTTTCGTCACTTGTGCCAATGTCGTGTCAGAGACGACTGCGGCACTTGGAGGACTATTCATGAAGGCGAAGGTCAACGGCATCAATCTCAATTTCGAGCTGTCCGGCAACAGCAGCGGCCCGGCCGTCGTCCTCCATCATCCGCTGGCGACAAACCTTTCGAGCTGGGACGAGCTGACGGCGGCACTCGATGCAGATTATCGCGTCCTGCGGTTCGATGCCCGCGGCCATGGCCAGAGTGACGCCCCCGGCGGCGCCTACACATTCGAGACGCTCGCCCGCGATGTCGTCGACCTGATGACCCAGTGCGGCATCGAGAAGGCGAGTTTCATCGGCCTCTCGATGGGTGGCATGGTGGGTCAGTACCTCGGCCTGCTGCACCCCGACCGCTTCCACAATCTCTGCCTCGTCTCGACCACGAGCCGCGTCCCGGCGGAGGCGAAGCCGACCTGGGAGCAGCGCATCGTCAACGCGCCCAAGCAGGGCATGGCGGGGCAGGTCGAAGCGGCACTGCAGCGTTGGGTCTCGCCGACGGCGCTCAAGGAGAACCAGAACCTCGTCAAGCGCCTCACCGGCATGATCGAGGCAACGCCGATCGACGGCTACATCGGCTGGTGCCACGCGATCAGCGGTCTCGACGTCACCGATCGCCTTGGCGCAATCAAGCTGCCGACGCGCGTGATCGTCGGCGAACTCGATCCCGCGACTCCCGTCGCAGCGTCACAAGCCATCCACGCCGCGATACCCGGGTCCGAACTTGTGATCGTACCCGGCGTCTCGCATATGCTGCACAACGAAGAACCAGACCTTTTCAACTCTCATGTATTGCCATTCCTCGACGCCCACGCGCGCGTGTAGAAGCCGTCTCCGCTCACGCGTGACACATTTCGCGGCGGCGCTGCTGATCGGCGGCGCCACCGCACCCGCATTGCGCGCTGAGACGCCGCCCGACGACGCTCTGGCCGCAGACGCGCGCGACGTGCTCGCCATGCACTGCCCGCCCTGCCACGAGGCAGGGTTTCGGCCTCACACCAACAACACGGCCGCGCCAGCGGCGCTCGATCTCGCCGCCATCGCGCGCGATCCGCGTCTCGTTCGGCCCGGCAATCCCGACGGATCGCCAATCTACGCGACACTGGTGCGCCGCCTGCTCAATCCAACGCGGCCGCCCGGCCCCTCTGTCGAAGCACTCGCGCGTTTGCGCACCTGGATCGAGCGCCTTCCGGCCTCGGCGGCGACCTGTCCGGCAGCGCATGACATCTCGCGCGCCCGCATCGAACCATTGTTGGCGCGCCAGGCGACGCTGCTGCGTACGTCCGCGGCCAATCTGCGGGTCCTGACGCTTGCGCACATCGACATGGGGTGCACCAGCACCGAACATCTCGCCGAAGCGCGAACGGCGATCGCACTGTTCCTCGCCGCCCTGGCTGGATCGCCGAAGCCGCCGCCCATGGCACCGATGGATGAGCGGGGCAGCCTGCTCGCGCTCAACATCCAGGCGCTCGGCTGGGATAGCGACCGTTGGCGCGCCCTGATGGGCGCGGGGGCACGCGCCGCGAGCTCGAACGAGCCTCTGATCCTGCGCGCCGACTGGCTCGTCGTCCATGTCCTTCGCGGCGAACTCGGCGCGCGCAGTGCCAATCTGAAAACGCTACCCGCACAAAAGCCACGCGCATTCCACGACCCGGAGATCAACGCCCACGATCGCGCGATCGTCGAAGCAATGCTCGCCCGTGTCGCTCCGCCGGAAGCGGTGCTGCACCACACCGAAGTGTTGCTTGAGCTGGCGCGAACCCATCTCGCGCCGACGGGCCTATCGCAGGTCGCCGCCGAACTCGGCATCGATCGCACCATTCTGGAGCGCCAGTTCGGTGATCCTGCGAACGTCGTCATGGGGCTGTTGCCACGTCTCGCCTATGGCGCTGTGCCTCGCGCGGAGATCGAGGACGGCTGGCTGCTGCTCGGCCGCCTCGGCAACGTCGCGCCGCCACTCAGAACGAACGTCCCGATCCAGTTCGATGCGGCGCGGCCGGACATCACGCCTGACACGCCGGTCGAGATTCGCCTCTACGCCGACCGGGCGCGCTATGCTGTCGGCGATGAGGTTCAGCTCACGATCCGCACCAACGTCGATTGCCGCCTGATGGTGATCAGCATCGACGTTTCGGGACACGGCACCGTCATCTTCCCCAATGACTTCGCGACCAAGGATCTCGCACACGCTCATCTCAGCGTCGCACTACCGGCGCGCGATGCCGGCTATCGTTTTCGCACCAAGGAGAAGGGTCGCGAGCGCATCGTCGCCATGTGCACGCGCGCCGCTGGCCTCATCGACGGCGTGATGCACGACTTCGAGCGCCAGCGTTTCCAGGAACTCGGGCCCTATGCGGCGTTTGTCGACAATGTGCTGAGGAACGCGCAGCGCCGCCGCGCAGCGGCGCTCGCCGCCGCCGCTGAAGCCGAGGAGCGAGCCGCGAAGGAAGCTGCAAAACCTGAAGGCGCCAAGCGCGCCTCACCCGAGCCGCAGCCTGCGCCACCCCAGCCGACCGGTCCCGCGCACGCGCCGCTGCACCAGATCTGGCGCACCGGCATCGTGTTCGAGGTGGAGTGAGGCAGCTTCACGCCTTCGCGAGAAAGCTCTCGATGACGCGCTTCTTCTCGCCATTGTCGAATTCGATCGTCAGCTTGTTGCCGTCGACCAGTGTCACGGTGCCGAGGCCGAACTTCTGGTGGCGCACGCGATCGCCTTCCTCGAACTCGGACGCGTGGCCGGTCGACGATGCCACGAGCTGCCCTTCGATCGTCACCGGCGCCGGACGCGGAGGCCGCTGCGATTTCCACTGTTCCTGCGCACGCTGCCAGCCGGGCGTCTGATAGCTGTTCGAGAACGGTGCCGGTGCCTCGTCGAAGCGGCTCTTGCCGTAGGGATTCGCGCGGCCGAAGTTGCCGCTGCCCATGTTCGCGTAGACGCCGCCGAAGGGGCTGCGGGATTCCAGCACTTCGACATGCGCCACCGGCAGTTCATCGACGAAACGCGAGGGCGTTGCGGACTGGTAGAGGCCGCGCGTGCGCCGGTTCTGCGCGAAACTTATCTGCGCGCGGCGCTTGGCGCGCGTGATGCCGACATAGGCGAGACGGCGCTCCTCTTCGAGGCCCGCGAGGCCGCTCTCGTCGAGCGAGCGCTGATGCGGGAACAGCCCTTCCTCCCAGCCCGGCAGGAAGACCGTGTTGAACTCGAGCCCCTTGGCGCCATGCAGCGTCATCAGCGATACGCGATCGCCGTCGTCGCCCTGCTCGACATCCATCACCAGCGCGACGTGTTCGAGAAAACCGCCGAGCGTCTCGAACTGATGCATGAAGCGGATCAGCTCTTTCAAGTTTTCGAGTCGCGACTGCGCCTGCGGGCTCTTGTCCGCCTGCCACATCGCCGTGTAGCCGCTTTCGTCGAGGATCAGCTCGGCCAACTCAGTGTGGCGCACCTCTTCGACGCGGCCGCGCCAGCGCATGAACGAAGTGACGAGATCGCCGAGCGATTTGCGCGCCCTCGGCTTCAGCTCATCGCTTTCCGCCAGCTGCCGCGCGGCCTCGAACATCGGCATTCCGGCGGCGCGGGCGAGATCGTGGATCTGCTTGACCGTCGTGTCGCCGAGGCCGCGCTTCGGCACATTGACGATCCGCTCGAACTTCAGATCGTTCGACGGGTTGTGCGTGACTTCCAGGTACGCGATCGCGTCCTTGATCTCCTGGCGCTCGTAGAATCGCGGTCCGCCGATCACGCGATACGGCAGCCCGAGGGTGATGAAGCGGTCTTCGAACGCGCGCATCTGGAACGACGCACGCATCAGGATCGCGATCTCGTTGAGCTTGTGCCCGTTCTTCCGCAGCCGCTCGATGTCCTCGCCGATCGACCGCGCCTCCTCTTCGTCATCCCACACCCCGAGAACGGCGACCCGCTCGCCCTCCGCGCCATCGGTGAACAGCGTCTTGCCGAGGCGGCCGGTGTTGTGCGCGATGAGCCCGGAGGCCGCACCGAGAATGTGGCCGGTGGAGCGGTAGTTGCGTTCGAGGCGGATCACGGCCGCGCCGGGAAAGTCCTTCTCGAAGCGCAGGATGTTGTCGACCTCGGCCCCGCGCCAGCCATAGATCGACTGG
>CAZKZT010000255.1:0-5870 GCA_964557265.1 uncultured Hyphomicrobium sp. | reverse complement strand
ACCGCAAGGCCGAGTTGCCGATGTCCGACGTCGACCAGCGAAGCTGGTTGATCGATAAGCGATGCCGACAGCGTGTCTCGCAGCGCAACGCCATCCGTCGCAGGCGCCAGCAGCAGCCATTCATCCGGCCCAAGCCACAGCGCGGCGCGATCGCCGTTCGCCGCCGCCTTCATCGGTACCGTCGAGGGCGCGACGCCGAACGCTGCCGCGATCGCCTCCGGCGCACCGCGATAGATGAAACGTGACGCCGGACCGCCATCGGCCACAGCCGCAACGCCGTCCTTTACCGGCAGCGATACGCCCGCGAGCGCCGAACGGCGGCGCGCCATTACGACATCAGCCATTGAGCCGCTCTCCCTTGGGATCGAGGAACACCGGCTGCACGACCTCGACGTCGAGATCGCCATTCGGCATGGGCACATTCAACCGCTCGCCCATCCGCTTGCGGCCGTCAGCGACCAGCGCGAGCGCGATCGAACGGCCGAGCGCCTCACTCCAGTACGACGACGTCACGTGACCGAGCGCCGGTGTGCCGACCGGTGGCTTCGCCTCCGCCGTCACCTGCGCACCTTCCTCGAGCACCACCTTTGGATCCGCGGTGAGCAAGCCCACCAGTTGCTTGCGGCCTTCGCACACGATATCGGGGCGCGTCAGCGAGCGTTTGCCGACGAAGTCCGCCTTGCTCTTGCCGATCGCCCAGCCGAGACCAACGTCATCCGGCGTCACCGTGCCATCCGTCTCCTGGCCGACGATGATGAAGCCCTTCTCCGCGCGGAGAACGTGCATCGCCTCGGTGCCGTAGGCGCATCCGCCGTGACGTTGCACCTCGCGCCACACGGCCTCCCACACCTCGGCGCCATAGTCCGCCGGTACGTTGATCTCGTATCCGCGGTCACCGGTGAAGCTGACGCGGAACAGCCGCGCCTCCACCCCACAGACGCGGCCTTCGATGACGCCCATGTGCGGCAGCGCGCTCGCGCTGAGATCGATGCCATCGACCAGCGGCGCCAGCACATCACGCGCACGCGGGCCCTGCACGGCGATCACCGCCCACTGCTCGGTCGTCGAGGTCAGCCACACCTTGAGATCGGGGAACTCGGTCTGCGCGTAATCTTCCATCATATGCAGCACGCGGGGCGCACCACCGGTCGTCGTCGTGACGTGGAAGCGGTCTGGCGCGATCCGGCCAATCACGCCATCATCGATAATGAAACCGGCTTCATTGAGCAGGACGCCATAGCGGCAGCGCCCGACTCCGAGCTTGGCAAAGCCGTTGACGTAGAGCCGCTCCAGGAACGCCGCCGCATCCGGCCCCACGACTTCGATCTTACCGAGCGTCGAGGCATCGAAGATGCCGACCGCGCTGCGCACTGTCCGGCATTCGCGCGCGACCGCGGCGTGCATATCCTCGCCCTGTTGCGGAAAGTAGTGCGCGCGCTGCCATGCGCCGACGTTCTCGAATACCGCGCCGGCCGATCGCGCCCAGGCATCACATGGCGTCCGCCGCACAGGATCGAATAGATCGCCGCGGCTCGCGCCAGCGAACGTGCCGAATGTCACCGGCGTGTAGGGCTGGCGGAACGTCGTCAATCCCACCTCGGGGATCGACTTGCCGAGATGTGCGGCAACGACGGCGAGCGCATTGACGTTCGACGTCTTGCCCTGGTCGGTCGCCATGCCGGTCGTCGTGTAGCGCTTGACGTGCTCGATGGCGCGAAATCCTTCCTGCGCCGCGAGCTTCAAGTCCTTGACGGTCACATCATGCTGGAAATCGACGAACGCGCGCGCATCGCTCGCGGCAGCAACACGCGCACCGACGATGCCGCGGAAATCGAGCGGATCTTCGCTCACCTTGAACGCGCGCGCCGACGCATCGCGTCCGCAGGCCGCACGGCCCGCCGCGAAGCCATCCTCCAGCACCGCTGCAAGACCGAACACGCCACGGCACGCGCCCGCCGATTGCTGAACCTGTCCGGGCGCGATGACATGCGGCAGAAACGCTTGTGCACCCGCATCCCAAGCGACTTTGCCGCGCGATTGCGAGAAGAGATGCACCGCCGGCGTCCATCCACCCGCCATGGCGATCAGATCGCAGTCGATCCATCGACCGGGCATCACAGAGCCATCGAGCGCAATGCGACCGGTCTGCGCCGCTGATACGCGCAACCGGCCGCGCGTCGCCGCAACCGTCGTGTCGAAGGCGATATCGATGCGGACATCGCGCACCGCCGCAATCGCCGCACTGTCAGTCTCGGGCCGCGGATCGAGCACCGCGGCGATCTCGACGCCAGCGCGGCGGAGATCTCGTGCCGCCGCATAACCGCTGTCGCACGACGTCACCACCACCGCACGCGAGCCGGGCTGCACGCCATAGCGGTTCGCATAGGTCCGCGCAGCATCCGCCAGCATGACGCCAGGCCGGTCGTTTCCAGGAAACACAATCGGCCGCTCGATTGCGCCGGCCGCCAACAGGACGTGCCGCGCACGCACCTGCCACAACCGCTCGCGCGGCGCAGTCTCGTCCGGCACCGCGAGATGATCGGTCAGACGCTCGGCCAAACCGACAAAATTCTGTGCGTAGTACCCGAACGCTGTCGTACGCGGCAGCAACGTCACGCGCGGTGAGGCCGCCAGCGTCTCCACCGCATTCGCCAGCCATACGTCGGCTGGGACGCCATCGATCTGCGCCACTCTTTCCGCCAGCAGCGACCCACCGAGTTCTGCCTGCGCATCACAAAGGATGACACGCGCGCCGCTCTCGGCTGCGGCCAGCGCTGCGGCGAGCCCCGCTGGCCCCGCACCGACCACCAGCACATCACAATGCGCGTAGCGGTTGGCGTAGCGGTCGGGATCGGGATCGCGCGGCGCTTTGCCGAGACCAGCCGCGCGACGGATCAGCGGCTCGTAGAGCTTATGCCAAGCCCAGTTCGAGCCGAGCAGGCGCGGGCCCATGAATGTCTTGTAGTAGAAGCCCGCCGTCAGCAGTGGCGCGGCAAAACCATTGATCGAACCGAAGTCGAAGGCGAGCGACGGCCAACGGTTCTGACTCGTCGCGACGAGCCCGTCGTACAGCTCGACTTCCGTTGCGCGGAGGTTCGGCGTCACCCGCCCGCTGCCGCGATCAATCGTGACGAGCGCGTTGGGCTCCTCCGAGCCTGCCGACATGATGCCGCGGGGCCGATGATATTTGTACGATCGCCCGACGAGATGGACGCCATTGGCGAGCAGCGCTGACGCCAGCGTGTCGCCGGCGTACCCTTCAAGCGCGCGCCCATCGAACGTGAAACGCAGCACGCGCGCGCGATCGACACGCCCGCCGCTGTTGGTGCGAAACCGATCCGCCATCAGCGGCCACCCTTCGACGTATCAACCGCAGATGTATTGACGTCAGGACGCGGCTCACCCGCCTTGTAGGTCGTCACGATACGATCGCTCACGGTATCGCGCACCGCGTTGAAGTAGCGCCCGCATCCGGCATTGTGCCGCCAGCGCTCGGCATGAATGCCCTTCGGATTGGCACGCATGTAGAGAAATTCAGCCCATTCGGCATCGGTGACTTTTGCCGGATCGAGCGGCCGCACGACATGCGCCTCGCCCGCGTAGCGGAACTCGATTTCCGGGCGGTCCATGCCGCAGTAGGGGCAGTGAATCAGCAGCATCTCATATCCCTAGTGCGCGACAGCCGCCGCCGCCGCCTCATCGATCAGACGGCCGGTGGCGAAGCGATCCAGCGCGAACGGCGCCGCGACCGGATGCGGCTCGCCGCGCGCCATCGTTGCCGCAAACACGAACGCTGATCCCGGTGTGGCCTTGAAGCCGCCGGTTCCCCAGCCGCAGTTGACGAACAGCCCTGGCACCGGTGTCTTGCCGATGATCGGCGAGCGATCCGGCGTCACATCGACGATGCCGCCCCAGTTGCGCATCATCCTCATGCGCCGCGTCGCCGGAAACAGATCGGTGATGGCGTCGAGCGTGTGAGTGGCAATGTGCAGCCCGCCGGTCTGGCTGTAGGACGTGTACGCGTCGGTCCCGGCGCCGATGACAAGTTCGCCCTTGTCCGACTGCGAGATGTAGGCGTGCACCGTGTTCGACATCACAACGCATGGAATCATCGGTTTGACCGGCTCGGAGACCAGCGCCTGTAGCGGATAGCTCTCGAGCGGCATCCTGACACCCGCCATGCTCATCAGCACCGACGTATGCCCGGCTGCAACAACACCGACCTTCTTCGACCGGATCACGCCGCGGGTCGTCTCGACCGCTTCGACGGCACCGGTCGCATCGCGGCGGATACCGGTCACCTCGCAGTTCTCGATGATGTCGACGCCGAGCGCGCTCGCCGCCCGCGCAAAACCCCACGCGACCGCATCGTGCCGCGCGGTACCACCGCGCCGCTGCAGCGCCGCCCCAAGCACGGGATAGCGGAGCGCCGGCGAAATGTTGAGCGGCGGGCAGAAGGCTTTCGCCCGCTCCGGCGTCAGCCACTCGTTGTCGATACCGGCGAGGCGGTTGGCATGGACATGCCGCTTCGCGACCTGCACATCATGAACCGAATGCGCGAGCATCATGACGCCGCGCGGCGAATACATGACGTTGTAGTTCAACTCATCCGACAGCGTCTCCCAGAGCTTCACCGACAGCTCGTAGATCGCCTCCGACTCTTCCCAGAGATAGTTCGAGCGGATGATCGTCGTGTTGCGGCCTGTGTTGCCGCCGCCGAGCCACCCCTTCTCGACCACGGCGATATTGGTCAGGCCGTGCTCTTTCGCGAGGTAGTACGCGGTGCCGAGGCCGTGCCCGCCGCCACCGACAATGATGGCGTCGTACGCCGCCTTCGGCTCCGCGGCGCGCCATTGGGCCGGCCATCGCGCATGGCCGCCGAGCGCATTGCGCATCAGCGACAGAAACGAAAACCGCATTCCGCACTCACCTCCTTGAGCAAGCGCACCGTCACTCGCCGAACGTGCCGCCGCGCCCCGCGCCGCCAGCAAAGCGTGCTGCCCCCGCTTGGCCCTCAGCGGCAACCGCCGAGATACCGTGCGCAAACTCGGCCTTCATCGCATGTTCGAAGGGCAGATCCCACTGCCGATAGGCGGAGGCGCGATCAAGGTTCATGCATACCTGCGGAAATGCGGCAATCTGCTTCGCCAAGGCCTCTGCCGCTGCCCGTGCTTCGCCCTTGCCGACGATGCGATTTGCGAGCCCCATGCGCAACGCCTCCTCGGCACCCACGGGCCGGCCCGTCAGGATCATATCCATCGCGTGGCTCTGCCCGATGAGGCGCGGCAGCCGCACCGTCCCGCCATCGATCAGGGGCACGCCCCAGCGCCGGCAGTAAACGCCGAACACCGCATCCTCCTCGACCACACGCATGTCGCACCAGATCGCGAGTTCGAGCCCGCCGGCAACAGCGTGTCCGGCGACTGCCGCGATCACCGGCTTGGACAGCGCCATCCGCGATGGCCCCATCGGCCCGTCGCCATCGAGCTTGTAGCGCTTGCGCCGTTCGCCCGACGCGATCGCCTTGAGGTCCGCGCCGGCACAGAACGCGCCGCCCGATCCCCAAAGTACCGCGACCCGCTGTTCCGGATCGGCCTCGAACGCCCGGAAGGCCTCCGCGAGACCGTCAGCCGTCTCATTGTCGACAGCGTTTCTGACCTCGGGGCGATCGATGATCACCGTCGTGACCGGACCATCGCGCGCGACCAGCACTTTCGTTGTCATGACGCCCTCCGCTCAACCGGCGCTGCGCCACCCCCACGGGGAAGTTCGCAGAGCGAAATTTTTCTTCTCATTCGCAAGCCACCATACCCGTCATCGAAAACTGCATAACGGGGCGGGTGTCGATACCGCAACCCGAGCCTTGGCAA
>CAZKZT010000254.1:0-5889 GCA_964557265.1 uncultured Hyphomicrobium sp. | reverse complement strand
CGAAACCAGCGCTGGCCGGGATCGCGATCGCGCCGCGCATCCCAGGAGAGATCGATAGCAAATTTCACTTCCGGGAGTGGCAATTCCGCTGCGTGCAGGCCCGCCAGACGCTTGTTGGTCAGAGAGAGGCGGCTGGGGACGATGGCAACGAGATCCGAATTCTCGACGATCTGCGGAAGATCGAACCAGCTCGGCACCGACATGACGATGCGCCGCTTCAGTCCGCGCCGCGACAGGGCCTCATCCACCATCATCGTGCCGATGGCGGCCGGTGACAGCCGAACATGGCTCAGTCTCGCATAACTCTCCGGCGTCAATTTCTGATCCGCGGCCGGATGCCCGCGTCGCATCACCACCAGGAATTTATCGGTGATGAGGCGTTCGACGCGGAGTCCCGCCGGTGCTTTCTGGCCCGGTGTGAACCTGATCTGGACATCGGCCGTTATGCGCTCGGCGTCGGTGCCCACTGAGAATGGGAGAACTTCTACTGAAATGCCGGGCGCTTCGGTCTGCAGCCGTTTGGCGAGAGGGGCCAGCAGAATGCCGCTGACATAGTCGGCGATCTGCATGGTGAAGAGCCGTTCCGCGCTCGCCGGATCGAATGTGTGCTGTCCCTCGATCGCATGACCGATGTGGGCCAGCCCGATTTCTATTTCGCTTGCGAGCGCCAGCGCACGTTCCGTCGGCTCGAGGCCCCGGGAGGTGCGACGAAACAACTCGTCATTGAACATCACGCGGAGCCGAGCCAACGCGTGGCTGACAGCAGACGGCGAAAGCCCGATCTGCGCCGCCGCCGCCACCACGGATTTCTCCGCGATGATCGTCTGGAAGATGACGAGCAGATTGAGATCGAATTTTCGCAGGTTCATGGCAAGAGGTCGCTACCCTGAGGCCGTGCTGGCCGCAACATGCGACGGAATTTGCGACAGTTCCCGCGAGAAGGAAACCCGCCAGCTTGGCGCCTGATGGTGTGCTGGAGCCTGATCGGTCGAGAGGGAAGCGTTCGAGCTTCCGTCGAGAGCGTGAATCAGACTCTCAATCAAAAACATGGAGCGCGGTCGCGCAGCCGTGCCGATGCCATCAAAGGCTGACGCGCTCTAGTCGAAGCGCAGCACCGATTTGCCAACCCAGCCGGGGAGCTGATCCGGCCGGGCCGGCGCGAAAAGCTCATAGTAGACAGCGCCCTCTGGGCCGACACCGACGGCTGCGTGGCGGGAGCCGGCTGGAAAGAAGACGAGGTCGCCGGGATGCGCGTCGAACTCCTTGTCGTCGATGACCAGCCGCACGAGGCCGGACACCATGATCAGGAGTTGTTCGTTGTCGTGCCAGTGCGTCTTGCGGTCGAACGACGTGCCCGGCGCCGTGACGACGCGCACAGCCGAAATCTTGTCGCCGCAGATGCCCTGGCGGTCGGAGCCTGCACGCATCCCGGCGACAAACGGGATTTTGTTCCAGTCGATGAGCATGGGAATGCCTGTGTCTTGTGGGATCGCGACAGCGATGGTGCGTCAGATCTGACTGAGGAAATGCTCGGCGATCTTGCCGCGGGTCGTGAGCCAGATATCTTTGCGGCCCGCGCAGATCTTCGCCAACTCGCCATAGGCCCAAGCGCCGGCCGGGCGGCCGTAGCAGTGGGTGTGAACGAGCACGTCGAGAATCACAGTGTCGCGCGAGGCCGCAAGCGCGTGCACCAGCGTGTCCTGGAAGTTCTCGATGAACTGACGTGGCGTGCGCCCGAAGCGCATCGAGTGCGATAGATCGTTGAAGTCGATGCAGAGCGGCACGGCGATGAGATCGCCTTCCTCGTAGCGCTCGAGGTACGGCAGATCGTCGTCCACCACGTCAGCCTGCCACTTGTAGCCGTGCCGGATGAGGCGGCGCATCGTGTTGCGGTCCGCGGTCGCGCGCGGGCTGACCCAACCCGTGGGGCGGACGCCCGTCACGTTCTGGAGCAGTTCGGTGGAGAGGCGGATGTACTTCTCGTCGTCCTGATCGGAAAGCGTCGCGGGGATGAGGTTCTGGGCGTAGCCATGGCCCATGATCTCGTGGCCGGCAGCCGCAACGGCGCGCACTTGCTCGGGATCGCGCTCGGCCAGAATACCCGATGTGAAGATGTTGGCGGAAACGCCGGCTTCCGCAAGAACACCCATGAGGCGCTGGATGCCGGCGTTGGCGCCATAGCGGCCATAGCTGTCGGCGTTGGGGTCGAACGCGCCACCTGGCAGCGGATTGCCCATCGGACCGATGCCCGATGTGGCGCCGTCGGGCCATGCCTCATAGGCGATGTTGAACACCACGGCGACATTGCGATCACCGGGCCAGCGCATTCCGGCGGGGGCACGTTTTCTCTCGGGAACGCTTGTTTTGTTGGCCATTTGATCCTCCCTGGCTCATGCTCGCTTCAGCAGTACTCGTCTCGAATGATGCAGAAAATTGAAAAATGGCCAGCCACAAATGAACGATATGCATCATTGCGACATGCATTGCGTGCATGATGTGTTGCATCATTTGAGAGGTATGCATTCGACTTTTTGATGGTGATAGGTGGCGTCCGCGTGCCAGAAAGCCCGCAATTGACGCTTCGGGAGTAAACTGCGGCGCGTCATACCTATGGGATGGGAAGGTTCGCAGAACGCGGCCATCGACGATACGAGTGTGCTCCATGAGCGCTGAATCGTACCGCTGTTTGACGCACTGCGTCTTGAGAAGGAGGAAATTGAGAATGATCCGCACAATCGTGCAACGTGTGGCCGCCAGCGCGCTCGTCCTTGGCCTGGCTGGTTCGCTTCTGCCGGCGAACGCTCAGGACAAGACAATCATCAAGCTCGGCTGGACGTCGTCGGATGGTGCCGCGGACCCCTATGCGGTCGGCGCTCGCGCTTTCAAGGAAGCCGTCGAAGCGAACTCCAAGGGCCGCATCGAAGTCCGCCTCTTCCCGAACCGCCAGCTCGGCGACGAGAAGCCGATGGTCGAAGGCATGCGGCTTGGCACGGTGGATGCCGGCGTGATCACCAACGCGGTCGTGGCCCAGATCGAGCCCGCCTTTCAGTTGAACGATCTGCCGTTCCTCTATGCCGACGAGGCCCAGGCGCAGAGCGTGCTCGATGGCCCGGTCGGCAAGAAGCTCGGCACCAAGCTCGAGAGCAAGGGCATCAAGGTCCTTGGCTACATGGAAGGCGGCTTCCGCAACATGATCAACAACGTCCGCCCGGTGGCGAAGCCGGACGACGTGAAGGGCGTGAAGTACCGCGTCATGCAGAACCCGGTCTTCATTGCGATGTTCTCGTCGCTGGGCGGCAACGCCGTGCCGATGGCCTGGGGTGAGACGTTCACCGCAGTCCAGCAGGGCACGATCGACGGGCTTGAGATCCCCCTCGCCGTCATCGAGCAGAACAAGTACTTCGAGGTTGCCAAGTATCTCTCGCTCACCAATCACACCTATTCGGCGAACCTTCTGCTGATCAGCAAGCGCTTCTTCGACCGTCTGCCCGCCGATCTCCAGAAGGCCGTTGCTGACGCGGGCGTAACGGCGACGGCCAAGCAGCGTGCGGTTTCCGGCGCCAACGCCAAGGAAATCGTGGCCAAGCTCGAGAAGGCCGGCATGGCGGTCAATCGCGTTTCCGACATGGCGCCGTTCCGCGGTGCTGTCACGAGCGTGTATGACCAGTTCAAGCCGACCATCGGCGCCGATCTGCTGCAGGAAGCGCTCGCGGCAGTGAAGTGATCCTGTTGCGATAGCGACGACGTAAGGCAGGGGCCCATTCATGTTCGGCTTCATCGCGCGAGGATTAGATCGCTTGGCTGCCATGGTGGCCAGCATTCTGCGCGCGAGCCTCGTCGTCGCTGTCGTGGTGATGCTCGCCTGCATCGTGGTGCAGGTCGTGATGCGATACGTGGTCGGCAAGACTCTCTCCTGGTCGGAAGAGCTTGCCGTCCTCATGTTTGCCTGGGCGACGCTCGGCGGTCTGGCATTGGGCGTGCGTGAAGGTTTCCACGTTCGTCTCGATCTGCTGGTCGGGTACCTGCCCGATGCGGTTCGCGATTGGGCAGAGCGAGCCATCTCGCTCCTCACCGCCGCGTTCGGCGCCTATCTCTTGTGGTCGGGCACGCGTTTCTACGAAATGACCGGCGGCTCGATTTCAGCGGCGATCGGCTACCCGATCGAGTTCCTTCATGTCCTTGCGCCGATCGCGGGCGGCATGATCTGTCTCTTTTCCATCGCGCGCGTGTTTGCAGCCTCTGCCGCTGAAGATGCGCCGGAACTCGCCGCATGAGCACGACGACGCTCCTTCTGACGCTGGGTTTCGCCGGGCTCGTGTGCTTCGGCGTGCCTTTTGCGATCGCCATCGGCGCGGTCGTGATGCTCGTGCTGATCGCAGCCGACATCGAACCGGCGTTCCTGGCGCAGCAGCTCATTGCCGGGTCTCAGTCCTTCAGCCTGCTGGCGATCCCGCTCTTCATGCTCGCAGGCGAGCTGATGACCGCCGGTGGTCTATCGCAGCGCCTCGTCAATGTGGCCTCCGTGCTGGTTCGCCATCGCACGGGAGGCCTTGCGATGGTCACGGTGGTGGCCGCGCTGATCTTCGCCGCGATCTCCGGGTCGGCGCCGGCGACGACGGCCGCGATCGGTGCGATCCTCATTCCAGCCATGGCCAAGGAAGGCTATGACAAGGCGTTCGCGGCCTCGATCGCGGTGAGCGCGGGCGTCCTCGGGCCGCTCATTCCGCCTTCGATTGCCTTCGTCATCTGGGGCACGATCGCGGAGCAATCGATCGGCAAGCTCTTCCTTTCCGGCATCATGCCCGGGCTGGCGATTGCCTTCGGGCTGCTCGTCATCTGCTACGTCCATGCCAAGCGCAATGGCGTGCCCAAGCAGTCCAAGGCATCGTGGAAGGAAGTCGGCGACGCCTTTGCAAGCGGCAAGTGGGCCCTGCTCTCGCCGTTCATCGTGCTCGGCGGCATCTATGGCGGCATCTTCACGCCGACGGAGGCCGCTGGCGTTTCGTGCGCTTACGCGCTGCTGATCGGCATATTTGTCGAGCACCGCATCAAGGTGCCGGACATACCCGCGATCACACTGCGTGCGATCCGCACGAGTTCGATCGTCACGGCCATCATTGCGGTATCGGCCGGGTTCGGCGTGCTCATCGCGCAGGAGCAGATCGCCACCAACTTCGCTGGCTGGCTTGCTTCTCAAGTCAGCGAGAAGTGGATGGCGCTGGCTGCGCTCAACATCGCCTTCTTCCTGCTTGCGGCGGTGATGGATGAAATCGCGATCATGGTCATCCTTGGGCCGATGCTCATGGCCATCGCGACGAAATTCGGCGTCGATCCGATCCACTTCGGCGCGATGATCGTGACGAACGTCGCAATCGGCATGGCGGCGCCGCCGATCGGCTACTGCCTCTTCGTCGGCATGGCCATATCGGGTCTCAGCCTTGCGCGCATCGCGCGCGCGATCTGGCCGCAGATTTTGGTCATGCTGTTCGTGCTTTTCCTCACCACCTACGTGCCGCAGTTCTCGCTGTTCTTCGTTTCGCGTTGAGACGCGGCTGCACAGCGATCGGCCGATCCTCCCGCGGGATCTCATCGCGGCCAGGCTCGGCGTATGTCGCGAGCCGCCCGGGGCGCGTGCGCGTCAATCGAGCCCGTCGCCTTGCCGCGCCCAGGTGCCGGAGCGCTTTGCGTTCGCCCGTCACCGCGCGCGCCTACGGTTATCGAAGCGAGCCCTGGATCTCAGCCGAAACGTGCGCGGTGGACCGAAGTGATGGTCCTTGCGGCATTCGGGCTTCCGAGTCTCTCGCTCGGATCGCCGGTCTGAGCACGCCAAGCGTGCGCGCAAACGCACTCCGCCCAACAACGGGCGACGAGCGAGCAGGCTAAACGATT
>CAZKZT010000253.1:0-5895 GCA_964557265.1 uncultured Hyphomicrobium sp. | reverse complement strand
CATGCAACGACGGCACAGCGTCGCCGAGCTGGTCGGGCGTCACGGCTTTCGGCAAGACCGGCACCACCGCCTCAGGCGCGGGCGCGGCCTTTTCCCGCTTCCGCACCATCACCCACCGGGCATAGGTGAGCACGGTCGCACCGTCCTGGTTCACGCCGTTGGTGCGGACGTAGACGATGCCGGAATCGCCGCTCGAATTCTCACGCAGGCCGATCACCTCCGATGACGCGCTCAGCGTATCCCCGGGATAGACGGGCGCAAGAAACCGGCAATCGGCGTAGCCGAGGTTCGCGATCGCGTTGAGCGAGATGTCCGGCACGGTCTTGCCGAGGATGACGTGGAACACGATCAAATCGTCGATCGGAGCCGTCGGGTATCCGATGGCGCGTGCGAACGGCGTCGAGGATTGCACCGCAAAACGGCTGCCGTAGAGGCCTTGATAGACGGCCGTATCACCCTCGGTGATGGTGCGCGGCGTCGCGTGCGCAATGACTTCGCCGACTCGAAAGTCCTCGAAATAATTTCCAGTACCGGATTTCGCATTCGAATTGCTTGATGTCATCGCGAACCTGCCGATACCATAGGTTGAGGCACTATCGCCGATTGATATCGCATTCTTGCGAAGGATGCAGATGATCGGCAATCGTCAATGCGTCGCACGGTCGAGGAGGGTTGGCGAAAATGCCTTCAGGAACCGGACCGCAAGGGTGGCATGAATGGCCGGCCGAGACGCATGTGCGCCCTGTGCCCGGATCGGCCGAGGATCTGCTCGCCGTGCTGCGCCGGGCTCTCGCCAGCGGTACAGCCACCACCGAACTCGCTGCATTCAAAGCCGGCATCGAGCGCGCACTGCATCACATCGATGAGCGATCGAACGATCGGCAGTGGTCGCTGTATGACACCGCGCTCGCCTGCGATCAGGCCAGCACGGCACTGCTGGAGCATGGCCGGCTCGAAGCCGGGGTCAGCGTCCTTCGGCTGGGTTTGACCGTACGCCACCGCCTCTCGGGATCGGCTGTCGCTGATGAGCTGTTCCGCACCACCGTTGACATTCCGATCGAGATCGCCGCCTCGCACCTCGCGATTGCCAATGCGTTCCGGCGCGGCGGGCGGCCCGCCGAAGCGCTGGCGGAAATCCGTGCAGGTATTGCCGCCTATCGCCGTGAGATCGAAACCGGGAGCGATCCCTACGCGCTCGACACACTCGCGTCCCATGTCGAAGATGCGGGAAATATCGCGCGGGATATACCGGATCGCGGTGTAATGCGTGCCCATTTCGCCGACAGCCTGGCGCTGCGTGAGCGCGCCGCGCGGTTGGCGCCCGAAGACTGCGACCTCGCGCGCGCGTTCATCGAGGCTTGCGTCTGGCGAGCGCCCGACCTTGGCAAAGCGTCGGCCGCGTGGCTGGATCGCGCCCGCCGGCTGCTCAGGGAACGCGAAAGCGAAGGCCGTGCGTTGCCGGGAACGGGCCGATTGCACAATCTCGTAGACACCGCCGGAGCGCCATATCTGTCGAGTTGATGCAGCTACCGCCTACCGCCAGAGCCGATATGCCTTGATCGCGTCATCAGCGCTTGCCAAGCAGGGCCCGGACAGGTTGGAATGGTACTAGGCTATTCGGGCAAACGCGGCTTCCACGGCCGGCCACCCGCATCAGTTTATCCGCGTTCATCCCGGCCCCCACATCAACACGATCACCAACGACCCATCAGGCGAGCGAAACGCACGAGGCAAGCACGGCATGAGATACGAGAAACCAACGACAGTCGAGGCGGCGACAGCCCTCCTCGCGAGGCAGGGCGCGCGAGTCCTCGCAGGAGGCACCGACCTTCTGGTCCAGCTCCGCTCCCGCGTCCTCAGCCCCGATGTCGTCGTCGACATCAAGGGCATCGAGGAGACCCGGCGCATCACCAAAGAGGATGGCGGCTATCGCATCGGCGCCGCCGTCACAGGCGCCGAGCTCAAGGAGCATCCGACGCTGTCGAAAGATTGGCCCGGCCTCGTCGAAGGCGCCAATCTGATCGGCTCCACCCAGGTGCAGGGGCGCGCAACGCTTGGCGGAAACCTCTGCAACGGTTCGCCAGCCGCCGACAGCGTTCCCGGCCTGATCGCGGCCGGCGCGGTCGCCACCATCGTCGGCCCGAACGGTAAACGCGAGCTGGCCGTCGAGGACATCATGCTGGCCCCGCGCAAACTGGCGCTGACACCGGGCGAGTTCATCGTCTCGTTCAAGCTCCCGGCCAAAGCGCCCAAGAGCAGCGACGCTTACCTCCGCTTCATCCCGCGCACCGAGATGGACATCGCGGTGGTCGGCTGCGGCGTATCACTGACGCTCGACGGTTCCGGCACCTGCACGGCGGCGCGTGTCGCCCTCGGCGCAGTTGCGGCGCGGCCGCTGCTCGTCGATGACGCCGCGAAGGCGCTGATCGGCAGCAAGGTCGATGACGCAGCTCTGACGAAGCTCGAAGCCGCGGCGCGGGCCGCCTGCAAACCGATCGACGACAAGCGCGGCACCATCGAGTTCCGCATCGATATCGCGGGCGTGCTCGCTCGCAGAACCGCACTGATTGCACTCGAGCGTGCGAGGAAAGCATAAGATGGCCAAGCATCACGTCACCACAACGGTCAACGGCGATACCGTCGAATACCTCTGCGAGAGTGAGCAGACGCTGCTCGACTGCCTGCGCGACGAACTCGATCTGACTGGCGTCAAGGAAGGCTGCTCGTCCGGCGACTGCGGCGCCTGCAGCGTTCTGCTCGACGGTCGACTCGTCTGCTCGTGCCTCGTGCTCGGCGTCGAAGCCGAAGGGCGCAACATCGACACCGTCGAAGGCATGGCAACGGGCGAGGAGCTGCATCCGCTGCAGCGCAAGTTCCTCGAGCACGCCGCGCTCCAGTGCGGGATCTGTACACCTGGCGTGCTCGTTGCCGCCAAGGCGCTCCTCGCCAAGAACCCCGATCCGACCGAAACGCAAGTGCGCTACTGGCTCGCCGGCAACCTTTGCCGATGCACCGGTTACGACAAGATCGTTCGCGCCGTGATGGATGCGGCTGCCGAGATGAGAGGAGCCTGAGCATGCAAGAGCGTGTGAAGAAACCCCAGTACGATGTCGTCGGCACCCGCCCGATTCGCCCGGACGGCGTCGACAAGGTCACCGGCCGCGCCATGTACGGTGCGGATCTCAAGATGGCTGGGCAGCTCGTCGGCAAGGTGCTGCGCTCGCCGCATGCGCACGCCCGCATCAAATCGATCGATGTCTCGAAGGCGCTGGCGCTGCCCGGCGTCAAGGGCGTCGTCACGGCCGAGGACTTTCCTGCGCAGCCATCGGAGTTCGTTCCGGCTGGCGAAGGCGTGGTGAACTATCGCGACATCCTGGGCAACGTCATTGCACGCGAGAAAGTGCTGTACGAAGGCCACGCGGTCGCGGCCGTTGCTGCACTCAACGAGAAGGCCGCAACTGCGGCGCTCGACGCGATCAAGGTCGAGTACGAGGTGTTGCCGCACGTCATCGACGAGATCGAGGCGATGAAACCCGATGCGCCCGTGCTGCATGCCGACATGATCACCACCGGCGTCACGCCGGCGCCGGCGAAGGCGTCGAATGTCGCCAAGCGCGTCGAATTCAACCTCGGCGATGTGACGAAGGGATTCGCGGAAGCGGATCTGATCGTCGAGCGTGAATTCAAAACGAAGGCGGTCCACCAGGGCTACATCGAACCGCACGCCTGCCTCGCTTCGGCGTCGGAAGATGGTTCGGCCGAACTTTGGGTGACCACGCAGGGTCACTGGGTGGTGCGAGCGTATTGCGCGAAATTGCTCGGCTGGGACATCGGCCGCATTCGCGTGACGTCGTCGGAAATCGGCGGCGGCTTCGGCGGCAAAACCGTCGTCTATCTCGAGCCGCTGGCACTGGCGCTGTCGAAGAAGACGCGCAAGCCCGTCAAGATGGTGATGACCCGCGAGGAAGTGTTCAAGGCAAGCGGTCCCACGTCCGGCGGCACCGTCAAGGTCAAGATGGGCGTCACGAAGGACGGACGCATCACCGCCGCTGAAGCCGAAGTCATCCTGCAGGCCGGCGCGTTCCAGGGCAGCCCCGTGCAGCCCGCGTGCATGTGCGCGTTCGCCAACTACGATCTCGAGAACGTGAAAGTGACGGGCTACGATGTCGTGTCGAACCGGCCGAAGGTTGCGGCCTATCGCGCGCCGGGCGGTCCGATCTCGACTTTCGGTGTCGAGAGCATCGTCGACGAAATCGCCGAGAAGCTCGGGATCGATCCTATCGAGCTGAGGCTCAAAAACGCCGCGAAGGAAGGCACGCGGGCGGCCTACGGTCCGAAGTTCGGCCCCGTCGGCCTCATCGAATGCCTCGAGGCGGCCAAGGACAGTGAGCACTGGAAGGCACCGCTCGGACCCAACCAGGGACGCGGCATCGCGGCGGGCTTCTGGTTCAACATCGGCGGCGAAACGACGGTGTCGCTCCAGCTCAACGAGGATGGCACGCTGACACTGATGGCGGGTACGCCCGACATCGGCGGTCTGCGCGCGTCGCTCTGCATGATGGCAGCGGAAGAACTCAAGGTCGACGTGACCAAGATCCGCCCGATCATCGCCGACACCAGCTCGCTCGGCTACAACTTCCTCACCGGCGGCAGCCGCTCGACCTTCTCGAGCGGCATGGCGACAGTGGAAGCCGCGCGCTCGATCGTGAAGCAGGCCAGCGGCCGTGCCGCCAAGCTCTGGGACATTCCGGAAGAGGCTGTCGCTTTCGAGGATGGCATGTTCCGGCCCGCAGGTGAGAATGCCGGCAAGCACGCGCCGATGTCGCTGAGTGACATCGCCAAGGTCGCCGGCAAGACCGGCGGTGCGATCGTCGGCTACGCAGCCATCAGCGCACAGGGCGCGGCCCCGAGTTTCGGCGTGCATATCGCCGACACCGAGGTCGATCCGGGCACGGGCAAGGTCACGGTTACGCGCTACACCGCGATCCAGGACGCCGGCAAGGCGATCCATCCGTCGTACGTCGAAGGGCAGTACCAGGGCGGCGCCGTGCAAGGCATCGGCTGGGCGCTCAACGAGGAGTATATCTACGGCGCCGACGGCAAGCTACAGAACGCGGGCTTCCTCGATTACCGCATCCCTGTCGCATCCGATCTGCCGATGATCGACACCATCATTGTCGAAGTGCCGAACCCGCGTCATCCTTACGGTGTGCGCGGCATTGGTGAGACCCCGATCGTACCGCCGATGGCGGCCATCGCAGCATCGGTGCGGCGCTCGTCGGGCGTACGCTTCTTCGAGCTGCCGATGTCACCGCCGAAGGTTCTCAAAGCGATGAAGGGTGCCAGCAAAGCGGCCTAAAAAACATGCGTGCCGCCAAGCCGGCGCATGGCGTCATTTCGGGCCTGCACTCGCAACGGTGCAGGCCCGTTTGCTTTCAAGGAAGACACGGATGGCCCACGTCACACTGATCGGCAATCTGCGCCAGTACACCAGCGGCGTCACGGCACTCGACATCGAGGCGGCTAACGTGCGCCAGCTTTTCCGACAGCTCGGCGAAAAATTTCCAGAACTCGCTCCACACCTCGAAGAGGGGCTCGCCGTCGCCATCGACGGACAGATCTACCAGGACGCGCTGCTCGAGCCGATCGGCGCCGAGTCCGAAGTGCACATCCTGCCGCAGATCGCCGGAGGTTGAGTTCGTTCGAGTCCGCCGCCGACTCAGGCCACGGACTGATGAACGCCGAACTTCCGCCCCGGCGCCGCTTCAAACAGCGCCTTCGTGTATTCGTGCTGCGGGTTCTGAAACACCTCGACGGTGGTCCCCTGCTCCACCACGACACCATTCTTCATCACCGCGATGCGATCGCAGATCTGCGCGTCGCTGCGCAGATCTG
>CAZKZT010000252.1:0-5914 GCA_964557265.1 uncultured Hyphomicrobium sp. | reverse complement strand
CGATTGCGTTTCAGGCTGCCGCGCCGACACTGGAACGCTGCAGCGCGCTGTGCTCCATCAGCGTCAGAATCGCGACTGTGGCCGCCTGCGCCAGGATGAACACGACGCCGAGCGCGTTTGGCGAGATGATCGCAAAGAGTGCGATGCTGGCGGCGACCCATGCAGCATTGCCGAAAATGATCAGCCACACGAGCTGGCGTGACGGCACGGCCTGCAAGCCGGTGGCGATCATCAGCGCGGCGACCGGGAACAGGAACAGTCCGGCCCAGTACAGCAGCGGCGCGGGAATCGCGGTCAGCCCTGAGACGAAGTTCGAGGCGAACGCCATCAACGCACCGGCGCCGAGGCAGGTGGCGGCGTCGAGAAGGAGGATGTTCTTCAGCGTGTCGTTGGAGCTCATGGTTGTTCTCCGTTGGCTACATAGGGAAGCCTGCGATCGGCTTCATGCCCCGGAGGATGGCGACGGCGGTGCGGCCGGTCGATTACGCGGGAGGTAATTGGATCGATTTGGCATCGGCGGTAGTTTCACGACCATGCCGAACACACAGCCCACTGCCGGAAACCTGCTGCGGACCTGGCGCCAGCGCCGCCGCATGAGCCAGCTCGAACTCGCCGTCGAGGCCGAGGTTTCGCAGCGTCACTTGAGCTTCGTCGAGTCGGGGCGCTCGGTGCCGAGCCGCGACATGATCCTGCATCTGGCGGAACGTCTCGCGATTCCGCTGCGCGAGCGCAACGTGGTGCTCGCCGCGGCGGGGTTCGCGCCAGTCTACCAGGAGCGCAATCTCGCCGATCCGGCGCTGGTCGCACAGCGCGAGGCGATCGAGGTGGTGTTGAAGGGCCACGAGCCGTTTCCCGCGCTCGCCGTCGACCGGCACTGGACGCTGGTGGCTGCGAATGCCGCGATCGGGCCGCTGATTGCGGGGATCGACGCCAAGCTGCTGGAGCCGCCGCTCAACGTGCTGCGACTGAGCCTGCATCCCGAAGGCATGGCGCCGCGCATCGTGAACTATCCGGAATGGAAGGCGCACGTGATCACGCGGCTGACGCAGCAGGTCGATGCGTCGGCGGATGCGGGATTGAATGCGCTGCTGGAGGAGCTGAAGGCATATCCGCGGCCGCGCGGTGCGGCGATTGCGGTGCCGCAGGCGAAGCGTGACTTCGCCAACGTGGTCGTGCCGCTGCAGTTGATGACGGATGCGGGCGTGCTGTCGTTCTTCTCGACGACGACGGTGTTCGGCACGCCGGTCGACATCACGCTCGCGGAGATCGCGATCGAGGCGTTCTATCCGGCGGACAAGGCGACCGCGGACGCCGTGCGCAAGGCCGCCAGCGCCAAGCCATCTAAACCCCGTGGCGGCCGATGATCGAGATCGAGCATACGTTCTGGTGCGGGAAGCCGCCGAGATTATGCGTGAGGCCGAGGCGCGGCTCGTCCTGGCGCTGGCGGGGACCGGCACGGCCGAGCATCTGCAGGTAGATTTCATAGATCATGCGCAGGCCGGACGCGCCGATCGGATGGCCGAAGCACTTGAGACCGCCATCGATCTGGCAGGGAACGCCGCCGTCGGCGTTATAGAAGCCGTCGAGGATGTCTTTCACCGCCTCGCCTTCCTTGGAGATGAACAAGTCCTCCATCGTCACGAGCTCGGTGATCGAGAAGCAGTCGTGCACCTCGATCAGCGACAGCTCCTTGCGCGGATCCTGGATGCCGGCCTCGCTATAGGCGCGCTTGGATGCGGTGCGCGTCGTGACGAAGTGGCTACCGTCCCACGAATTGTGGCTCGCCTCCTGGCCGTTCGAGACCGAGAGCTGGAGCGCTTTGACCGACACGATGTCCTTTTTGCCGAGGCTCTTGGCGATTTCAGGCGTTGTCACGATCGCGCAGGCAGCACCATCCGAGACGCCGCAGCAGTCGTAGAGGCCGAGCGGTTCCGCAACGGTCGGCGCGCCGAGCACGGTGTCGATGTTGATCTTGTTCCTGAGATGCGCCTTGGGATTCTTGGCGCCATTGTCATGGCTCTTGACCGAGATCTGCGCCATCGCGCGCTTGAGGTCTTCAGCCGAGGTGCCGTTCTTGGCGCGGTAGGCGGCGGCGAGCTGCGCGAACGAGCCGGGCGCCGAAAAATTCGCCCACGACATCGAATTGAGCACGCCGCGCGAGCGCTGCGGCAGGCCGCCGTAGCCGGTATCCTTGAGTTTCTCGACGCCCATCGCGAGCGCGATGTCGGCAGCGCCGGATGCGACCGCGTAGACGGCGCCGCGGAAGGCTTCGGTGCCGGAGGCGCAATAATTCTCGACGCGCGTGACCGGGATGTACGGAAGGCGCAGCGCGATGGCGAGCGGCACGCCCGATTTGCCGACGTGCTGGTCCTCGATCGCGGTCGAGAGCCACGCGGCGTTGATCTGCTTGGTCTCGATACCGGAGTCGGCGAGCGCTTCCTCGTACGCCTCCACCATCAGGTCATCGGCTTCCTTGTCCCACCGCTCGCCGAACTTCGAGCAGCCCATGCCGAGGATCGCGACCTTGTCCTTGATGCCCGAAGCCATGGCTCAGCTCTCCTCTGCGGTGGTTGCCGGGGCGGCTTTCCAGAAGTAGCGCGTGAATCCGCGCTGGGTGTCGTGGTCCTTGATGCGGAACATCATGCGCATGGTCTGGCCGACTTCGAGTGCGTCGGCGTCGACATCGGTGAAGTCGAGCATCATGCGGCCGCCGCCTTCGAACTGGACCATGCCGTAGCAGGCTGGCGGCGAGGGCGAGTAGGTGAGGCGATCGGCGGTGAACGAGTTGATCCGCCCCGCTTTGTCGGCGAAAGCGTGCGGCACCTGCGTGTGCATGGCGTTGCAGTTCGGATTGACGCAGATGTTGGATTTCGGGATCTGCACGGTGCCGCACTTGGTGCATTCGCCGCCGACGAAGCTCGTCAGCAGCGCGCGGTTGCGCCACAGCGACGAGAGCGGCGTTTGCTTGTCCACTTCGGAACGCATCCCGCGCTCGATCTCGACGAGGTCGTTGATGGCGAGATAGCGGTTGTACGCGGCCTCTTCCTTGCGCCGCGCGAGGTGGCCTTTGACGCCCGGCCGCGGGGGAAGCTTCGCAAGTTCCGCCGTCACTTCGAGGATGATCGCGTCGGCGCCCTGGCCGAAGCCGACGACGAGGATGCGGTCGCCTGCGTTCGCTTGCTCCAGCGTGTGTCCGAGCAGCAGCAGCGGATGGGCGACGCCGGTCTCGCCGCACTGCGCCTGGAGATTGTCGCGCACGCTCGTCTCGGGGAGGCTCGCAGCCTTGGCGATGGTGCCGGCGATGCGCGGCAGCGTGCCCGGCATGATGAAGTGCGTAATGTCGCTTGGCTGGAGGCCCGCGCGCGACAATGCCTCGGCGATCACCGGTGGCACCATCTTCATGTAGCCTTCGTCGCGGATCCAGCGTTCCTCCCACTGGTAGTCGAAGGGCTGGTCGTCGGTGCGGTAGTGATCGACGAAGTCGGCGGTGCGGCTGGCCGAGCCGAGCAGGCGCGCAATTGCGGGGCCGTCGCCGACGAGGACGGCGGCAGCACCGTCGCCGGTCGTCATCTCGTAGGGGCTCGCGGATTTGGCACGGCGCTTTTCCGCGGCGACGAGGAGGGTTGGTCCGCCACCGACCAGCGCATTGAGGAGGGCCGAGGTCGCGGCGCGCTGGCTCGCGGTGATGTCGAGCGCGGCGACGTGGTCGGCGATGTCGAGCGCTTCGGCGACGATGCCGGCGTTGAGACGGTCGCGGAAGGGAAATGAGGTCGAGGCGAACTGGAGGCCGCGCACGTTCTTTCGATCGGTTCCAGTGAGGCAGTCGCGCGCCGCCTCGACGGCCATCGTGACCGCGTCCTCATCCCAATTGCAGATGGCGCGCTCGCCCTTGGCGAGGCCCTTGAGGCCGGGATTGAACCAGGCGTTGGCGGCGGCGATCGCCTGACGTTGCAGCCGGAGTCGCGGGATATAGGCGCCAAACGCCAGAATGCCGGCAGGCATGGGTGCTCCTCTCGGTGTTTCCTCGGGCGCGATCGCGCGCTCTTTTCAGGAACTGTGCACGCACCGAATGCGGGCGTCAACGCCGCGGGGGAGCGGCACATCAGCAGTATTGAATATCCATGTTTCCGGCTCTAAATGGAAGCTACTGCTCCAACAGGGCGGAACGGAGGTTTCTTATGCTCCACCCGGAGGTGTTCCCGTTTTTCGACGTGCCCACGAACACGGCGACGTATGTGCTGAAGGATCCCGCGACCAAGGCGGTGGCGATCATCGACAGCGTGCTCGATTTCGATGCGGCGGCAGGGCGCACGTCGACCGCGGCGGCCGACGCATTGATCGGATTCGTCAACGAGCGCGGCTTCGATGTCCAGTGGCTGCTCGAAACCCACGTGCACGCCGATCATCTTTCCGCGGCGCCCTATCTCAAGGAGAAGCTTGGCGGCCAGATTGCCATCGGCGCCAACATTACGCTGGTGCAGGATGTGTTCGGGAAGGTGTTCAACGCGGGCACCGAGTTCGAGCGTGATGGCAGCCAGTTCGATGCATTGTTCAAAGACGGTGACACGCTCCGCATTGGCGAGATGACCGGCTACACGATGCACACGCCCGGCCACACACCGGCGTGCATGACGTTCGTGTTCGGCGATGCGGCATTCGTCGGCGACACGCTTTTCATGCCCGATTACGGTACCGCGCGGGCGGATTTTCCCGGCGGCAGTGCCCGCGAACTCTATCGTTCGATCAAGAAGGTGCTGGCGTTACCGCCCGAGACGCGGCTGTTCCTCTGCCACGACTACAAGGCGCCAGGGCGAGATGAATATGCCTGGGAGACAACTGTCGCTGAGCAGCGCAAGTCCAACCTGCATGTGCGTGATGGTGTGACGGAAGATGAGTTCGTCGCCATGCGAGAGGCGCGCGACAAGACGCTCGGCATGCCGAAACTGATCATTCCGTCGATCCAGGTGAACATGCGGGCGGGAGATCTGCCGGAGCCGGAGGACAATGGCGTGCGCTATCTCAAGGTGCCGATCAACCGGATCTGAAAGCGTTTCAATATGGGCGTTTCCTGGCCCTCGCGCCGCGATTTGCTGGTGCTCGGCGGCGGCGCGGCCGTTGCACTCGCTGGCATTGGGACGGCGCGCGCGCGTGAGACAATCAGTCTCGGCGACCCGCAAGACGTTTTCGCTCGCGAGCAGATCTCGGGAACCTTTGTTGCCTACGACCCCGGCGCTGATCGCCTGATCGTGCTCAACGCCGCGCGCGCCGAGACGCGTTTCATACCTGCATCGACGTTCAAGATTCCGAACAGCCTGATCGCTTTCGAAGTCGGCGCGGCCAGGGACGCCGACGAGATCTTCCGCTATGACGGCAAGCCTCGGATGATCGCTGCGTGGCAGAAGGACATGACGCTGCGGGAGGCGTTCGCGGTTTCGAATGTGCCGGTCTATCAGGAACTCGCGCGGCGGGTCGGGATGGAGGTTTATCGCGACTGGATCGCGAAGCTGGACTACGGCAATCGCGAGACGGGGAAAGCCGTTGATCGCTTCTGGCTCGAAGGACCATTGGCGATCAGCGCGGTAGAGCAGGCGCTTTTTGCCGCGCGGCTCGCTGAACGGCGCCTGCCGATGAGCGCCCGATCACAAGAGATGACGCGCGATATCATGCGCAGCGAGGCGAAGGACGGCCGCGCGATTTTCGCAAAGACCGGTTGGAGCGGCAAGATCGGCTGGTGGGTCGGCTGGGTCGAGGATGGCAAGCGGATCACCGCATTCGCGCTCAATATGGATATGAGCAAGATCGAGGACGCGCCGAAGCGCATCAGCCTCGGCAAGGCGCTGCTCGGCCACCTGGGTGTCTACTAGAGCGCGTCAGCCTTTGGTGGAATCGGCGCGGTCGCGTGAGCGCGCTCTAT
>CAZKZT010000251.1:0-5935 GCA_964557265.1 uncultured Hyphomicrobium sp. | reverse complement strand
TCCGCAACGACGAGGTCGACACGCTCTATAAGGCTGCCCAGGCGGAACTCGATCCGGTGAAGCGCGCTGCGCACTTCATCCGGATCAACGAGATCGTCGTCGGCACCGAACACGGCACGATCGTCCCTGTCGTCTATCGTCCACGCGCTCATGCGCGTTCGCGGACCTTGAGGGCCGATATCAGCGGCTGGGACAGTGACACCTGGGCTGTCGCTCGCTGGTACCGAGAGGGCTGAGAGCGTTAGACATCAGGCGCAGTGATCGAAACGGGCGCATTCCTATATGACCACTTACATTCTGCGCCGGTTGCTGATTGCAATCCCGAGCCTGCTTGGCATCAGCGTGGTGCTCTTTACAGTACTCGCGCTGGCGCCCGGCGATCCTTTCGAGGAACTCGCCACGAATCCCGCGGTGCCGCCCGAAGTCCGGATGGCACTGCGGGCCAAGTTCGGCCTCGATGATCCGGTTCATATCCGCTACGTCCGCTGGCTCTCAGCGATGGCCCAAGGTGACTGGGGCTTCTCGTTCGTCAGCCGCATCAACGTCGACGAACTCATCCTGCAACGGCTGGGCGTCACGCTGTTTGTCATCGGCACGTCCCAGATCCTGTCGCTTCTGATCGCGGTCCCGGTCGGCGTCATTGCAGCGACGCGGCCATACTCCGTGTTCGATCAGATCGCGAACACGCTCGCTTTCATCGGCTTCTCGCTGCCGACTTTCTTCACCGGCCTGCTCTTCATCTTGATATTCAGCATATGGCTGGACTGGCTTCCGTTCGTCTATCAGGCCGACATCAAAGCCACCGGCTGGCAATGGTACTGGGAGCACATCAGGCAGGCGATCATGCCGATCGCTGTGCTGGGCCTGTTTCAGGGCGCCTCGCTCGTCCGCTACGTGCGCTCCGCCGTGCTCGACGTCATCCGCCTCGACTACGTGACGACCGCGCGCGCCAAAGGGCTCGGCGAGCGCATCGTCATCACCCGGCATGTCGTGCGCAATGCCATGATCCCGGTCGTCACGCTGGTCGCCTTGCAGATGCCGGCGATCTTCGGCGGCGCCATCGTGACCGAACAGATCTTCCGCATCCCGGGCATCGGCTCACTGCTGATCAACTCGATCCTCGCCAATGATACGCCGGTCATCATGGCCGTGACGTTCGTGTTCGCGTGTCTCGTCGTCCTCTTCAACCTGATTGCCGATATCCTGTATGGCTGGCTCGACCCTCGCATCACCCTCCGCTGAGACCGGCGCTCCAGCGCCCAATCCGGGAGCGGATTCCGCAGCCCTGGCCGCGGGGTATTCGCCTGCGCGTGAAGCCTGGCGGCGCTTCTGCCGTCACCGGCTCGCGCTCTACAGCACGTTCATTCTGGGCTTCATGATCCTGGCAATCCTGATCGGGCCGCTGTTCTGGCGTATCCCGATCAATCACATCGACTTCGCAGCGACCCTCGAGGGGCCATCCGCCAGGCATCCCTTCGGCACCGATGACCTCGGCCAGGATTTGCTCTCCCGCATGCTCTACGGGGGGCGCATCTCGCTCGCAGTCGGGCTTGCCGCGATGTTCGTCGCGATCTTCGTCGGCACGATCATCGGTGCCATCGCGGGCATGTCACGGGGCTGGATCGGCTCCGCATTGATGTGGCTGACCGACTTGTTCCTGTCGCTGCCGCAGCTGCCATTGCTGCTGCTGGTCATCTACCTCTTCCGTGATTCGCTGAAGAACACGTTTGGACCGGAAGGCGGCACCTTCATTCTGATCGTCATCGTGATCGGCGGTCTCAGGTGGATGCCGGTCGCACGCCTGGTACGCGCGCAATTCCTGTCGCTCCGCGAGAAGGAGTTCGTCGAGGCCGCCCGCGCGCTCGGCGCCTCGCGTTTCCGCCAGGTCGTCCATCATATCCTGCCGAACGCTCTCGGTCCGGTGATCGTCGCCGGCACGATCGACGTCGCAGCCGCCATCATCGCGGAATCGACCCTCTCCTTCCTCGGCCTCGGCTTTCCGCCGGACATCCCGACCTGGGGCCGCCTGCTGTTCGACGCCAAGGACAACCTCGACTTCGCCCCGCATTGGGCGCTGTTTCCGGGCGCGGCGATCTTTCTGACCGTGCTCACGATCAACTTCATCGGTGACGGCCTGCGCGACGCCCTCGATCCACGCCGCGTGCTGTAGGCCGGAGCAACCCGCCCTCCCGCGCGACCCACGACCAGCGGGCGACGAGATTGCGCGCGACAACAAAAAACGATCGCGGCGATGCCGCGATCGTCTCTATTTCCGGATGTCGGAGCTGAATGCGCTCCCGGTTATCCGGGCGCGCGACCGATCAGAACGGGATCTCGTCGTCGAGCTTCTTATCGAAGCCGCCCTTGCTGCCGCCGGATCCGCCACCCGACCGGCGCGGCGCCGAGGAACCACCACCGCCGTAACCGCCGCCCATGTCATCGCTGCCGTAGTCTGACGAGGCGCTGTCGCTCATGCCACCGCCAGAGCGTCCGTCGAGCATGGTCAGCACCGCGTTGAAGCCCTGCAGCACCACCTCGGTCGAATAGCGCTCCTGGCCCTGCTGGTCCTGCCATTTGCGCGTCTGCAGTGCGCCCTCGACGTAGACCTTCGCCCCCTTCTTGAGGTACTGCTCCACGACCTTGCAGAGGGCCTCGTTGAAGATCACCACCGAATGCCATTCAGTCTTCTCGCGCCGTTCGCCGCTGTTCTTGTCGCGCCACGACTCGCTCGTCGCGATACGCAGGTTGGCGATCGGCCGACCGTCCTGGGTACGGCGGATTTCGGGATCCCTGCCGAGATTTCCGATCAGGATCACCTTGTTCACGGATCCGGCCATGTCCCACTCTCCTCTGCTTGAATTCTCAAAGCCCTACGGCCCAACCGTCGGCGCCGCCTGCGCGCGCCGACTCGATTCGTCCTCGCTACCCTATGCGCAATCATGGCCGCGCTCGCCCTGGTTCGATGCTTATGCACCAGTTTCGTGGCGCAACACGACCGCAACGTCCGGCGCCTTCGCGGATCGCCGGTAGATTGCGCATGTTCCTTGTATGTTCTTATATAGGCAGCGCGCCATTCGGCGCAAGCGGCAGTGAAAGGACGACCTGAATGCGTAACCTCACCGTGGCATTCGATCTCGACGGTACGCTCGTCGAAACGGCGCCGGACCTGATCGCGGCCACCAATCACGTGCTGACCCACGAGGGGCTTTCGCCGGTCGCGCCCGAGGTGCTGCGGCCCTCGATCAGCTTCGGCGCCGTTGCCATGATCACGAAGGGGCTCGCGCATCACGGCATCGCGCCGGAGCGCCCCGTCCTCGACGCTCACTTCGAGCGGTTCATCGCCTACTACACCGCCAACATCGCCGCGACGAGCCACGCCTTCCCGGGTCTCGAGCCGGCGCTCGACCGGCTCGCAACGGAAGGCGCGCGCCTCGCCGTCTGTACCAACAAGCAGGCATCGCTGTCGGATCAACTGCTCGGCGACTTGCGGCTGCGGTCACGTTTCGCGGCACTGGCTGGTCGCGACACTTTCCCCGTCTGCAAGCCGCATCCCGATCATCTCATCGGTGCCATCCGCATGGCGGGCGGCGATCCGGCGCGCGCGATCATGATCGGTGACAGCAAGACCGACATCGACACGGCGAAGGCAGCCGGCATCCCAGTGGTCGCGGTGACATTCGGCTACACGGATGTCCATGTCAGCGAACTCGCGCCCGACGCGATCATCGAGCACTACGACGAGCTGATCCCCGCGATCGAACGTCTCCTTCGCCGCTGAGTGCCGTGCACGCTACCGCTTGAGCCGCGCCTTCAATACACCCGGCACCTCGTTCGGCGTCGCACAGACGGTGACGCGCGCCGCTTCGAGCGCGGCCTTCTTGCCGGCATAGGAGCCGCGGTCTCCCATCACGATCGCGCCGGCATGTCCCATTTTCTTGCCGGGGGGCGAGGCGGCGCCGGCGATGAATGCCGCGACCGGTTTGCGCATCGTCGCCGCATACTCTGCGGCGTCCTCCTCCATCGCGCCACCGATCTCACCGACCAGCGCAATCGCCTTGGTCGCCGGATCCTTGTCGAGTGCCACGAGCGCATCCCGCGTCGTCGTGCCGATGATCGGATCGCCGCCGATGCCGATGAACGATGAGACGCCGAGGCCCGCCTGCGCGAGATTGAGGCAAAGCAGTGTGCCGAGCGAGCCCGAGCGCGAGATCACGCCGATGTCGCCGCGCTTGAATACGCGTGGATTGAATGCGGGCATGAAGCCGACGAACGAGACGCCGGTCGTGACGAGTCCGGCCGTGTTCGGCCCGATCACCTGCGCACCGCGATCGCGCGCCGCCGCGAGAAAGTACATCGTGTCCTGCACCGGCACATGCTCAGTCAAGCACACGATCTTGCGGACACCCGCAGCAATGATGTCGAGCGCGGCTTCCTTGACGCCGAACGGCGGCACGAACATCACGGCCGCATCGATCGGCTGATCCTTCGCCGCCTCCACCGCGGATGCCCACACGGGCAGATCGAGATGCGTGTCACCCGCACGGCGCGGATTGACGCCGCCGATGATCTTCGTGCCGTACTCACGCATCCGCTCGGACCAGAACGTGCCCTGCTTGCCGGTGATGCCTTGGACGAGAACCGTCTCGTTGCCGCCGATGATCATGCGCGGCCTCCCTTCGCGGCGGCAACAGCAGCCTTCACCGCATCGTCCATCAGATCATGCGGCTCGATCCCGAGACGCGCGCGCACCATCGCTATGGCCTCATCCTCGCCCGTGCCATGGATCGTGAAGACGATCGGGATCTTGGGCTTCAGTTCCAGCCACGCATTGATGACGCCTTCCGCCATCACGTCGGTGCGTGCGAACGCCCCGCAGAAATTGACGAGCAGCGCCTTCACCTTCGGATTGGCGAGCACGATCTCCAGCGCGGGCGTCGCCTTGGTGTAGCTGTCGCCGCCGATTTCCATGAAGTTCGCGGGCGCACCGCCAAAGTGGCGGATCGCATCCATGGTCGTCATCGTCAGACCGGCCCCGTTGGCCAAAACGCCGACCTCGCCATCGAGCTCGATGTACTTGAGATGCAGCGCCTTGGCGCGCGCCTCCAGCGACGTGGCTCTGTCTGGCGACCCGGTGAGCGCAAGCGCCTCCTGGCGCGGCAACCCGCTGTCGTCGATCGTCAACTTGCAGTCGAGGGCGATGAAGTGACCACCACGCTTCTGTACCAGCGGATTGATCTCGATCAGCTCCGCGTCGGTGGCGCGATAGGCATCGTAGAGACGGACGAGAATGTCGGTGATCGCGCCCGCAGCCGGCGGATCGAACCGGCGCACGGCCGCTGCGAGCGCTTCTTCATCGATCCCCTTGATGATGTCGATCGGCAGCTGCAGCAGCGCGTCGGGATGCGCGGACGCGATCTCCTCGATGTCCATGCCGCCATCTGGCGAGAACAGCAGCAGAGGGCTTTTCGATTCCGGATCGTTGAGAATGGCCGCGTACATCTCGCGCGCGATGTCGACCTGCGGATCGATCAGCACCGCCTCGACCATATGCTCGCCGATCGTCATGCCGAGAATCTGCCTGGCGTGTGCCGCCGTTTCCTCCGGCGATGACGCGAGCCTGATGCCGCCCGCCTTGCCGCGTTTCCCTGCTGGCACCTGCGCCTTGACCACGCACTTGCCGACCTGGCGCGCCGCGTCGGCTGCTTCTTCCGGCGTTCGCGCCAGGATGCCTTTCGGTGTCGGTATGCCGGCCGCACTGAGCGCGGCCTTGCCTGCGTGCTCGGTGAAATTCATGGCGTGCCTCCCGCCTGATGTGACCCCGGTCCATTCTTCGAGACCGGTCGTCTCGGCAAGTGTCGCATCAGACGAAAGACAACGCCAGCACTCAACCGCGCCGCTGGCTCACGAAATCGATCGCGCCCGCGAGATTGCTCGC
>CAZKZT010000250.1:0-5993 GCA_964557265.1 uncultured Hyphomicrobium sp. | reverse complement strand
AACTGGCCATTCAGGTTCATCGCGATCGCACCACCGGAAAGATTGGGCGCGCGGCGTTCGCTGAACGGCTTGAGCGATACGAACACGATACCGGCGCTGGAGCTGTTCGTGAAACCAGCGATGGAAAGGCCAGGAAACGCAATGGCACTTTCGACGCCCGGTTGCTTCAACGCGATCTCGCTCATGCGGCGTATGACCTCCTCGGTACGATCGAGGGTCGCACCGTCAGGCAGCTGCGCAAAGCCGACGAGGTATTGCTTGTCCTGGCTCGGCACGAACCCGGAAGGCACCGCCTTGAACACGCCGAACGCAGCGACGACGAGCATCAGATAGACGCCGAAGCCGACCGATTTGCGCTTGAGCACGCCGCGCACACCATCGACGTAGGCATTGGTGCCACGGTGAAAGATCGCGTTGAAACCGCGGAACAGCCACCCGAGTGTGAAATCGAGGAACCGCGTAAGGCGATCCTTCGGTGCGTCATGCCCCTTGAGCAGCATCGCTGCGAGCGCCGGCGAGAGCGTCAGGGAGTTGATCGCGGAGATCACGGTCGAGATGGCGATCGTCAGCGCGAACTGCCGATAGAACTGGCCCGTGAGACCGGAGATGAAGGCGAGCGGCACGAATACCGCGACCAGCACCAGGGCGATCGCGATGATCGGCCCCGAAACCTCACGCATCGCCTTGTAGGTCGCTTCGCGCGGTGCGAGCCCTTCCTCGATGTTGCGCTCGACGTTTTCGACGACGACGATCGCGTCGTCGACGACGATGCCGATCGCCAGCACGAGGCCGAACAGTGTCAGCGCGTTGACCGAGAAGCCGAGCCCGTACATTACCGCGAACGTGCCGACGATGGAGACAGGCACTGCGGCGAGAGGAATGATCGATGCCCGCCATGTCTGCAGGAACAGCACGACGACGATGACGACCAGAACGATCGCTTCGAGCAGCGTCATGACCACCGCCTCGATGGAGGCGCGCACGAACTGCGTCGGATCGTAGACGATGCCGTAGCTGACCCCTTCCGGCATGTCGCGCTTGATCTCGGCCATCACCCGGCGGACGTCAGTGGAAATCTGCAGCGCGTTGGAGCCTGGCGCCTGGAAAATGCCGATGCCTACGGCGGGTTTGTTGTCAAGCAGCGAGCGTAGCGAATACTCGGCGGCGCCGAGTTCGAGGCGCGCGATGTCACGCAGGCGCACGACCTGGCCGGTGGCGCCGGCCTTGACGACGATGTTGCCAAACTCCTCTTCGCTTTGCAGGCGGCCCTGGGCGTTGACTGGAAGTTGCAGGTCGATGCGCGACGAGGACGGCGAGGCGCCGATGATGCCGACGGCGGCCTGCACGTTCTGCGCGCGGATCTCGTTGGCGACATCGGCCGCGGACAGGCCGACCTCGGCTGTCTTTGCCGGATCGAGCCAGATGCGCATGGCATACTCGCCGCCGCCGAACAGATTGACCTGTCCGACGCCTTCGATGCGCGCGAGACGATCTCGTACGTTCAGCACCGCGTAGTTGCGCAGATAATTGATGTCGTAGCGATCGTTCGGCGAGAGGATGTGCACGACCATGGTCAGGTCGGGCGCGCTCTTGATGGTTGTGATGCCGAGGCGGCGCACTTCCTCAGGCAGTCGCGGCTCGGCCTGTGAGACGCGGTTCTGGACGAGCTGCTGTGCCTTGTCGACATCGGTGCCGAGGCGGAACGTGACGGTCAATGTCATCACGCCGTCGGTCGTCGCCTGGCTGCTCATGTAGAGCATCCCTTCGACGCCGTTGATCTGCTCCTCGATCGGCGTCGCGACCGTTTCCGCGATCACCTTGGGGTTGGCGCCTGGATAGGTCGCCCGCACCACGACCTGCGGCGGCGCCACTTCCGGATACTCGGAGATCGGCATCACGCGCAGTGCCAGCAAACCGGCGAGGAAAATCAGCACCGACAGAACGCCGGCGAAGATCGGGCGATCGATGAAAAATCTGGAGAGGTTCATGACAGGCTCGCAGGGAGGGCTCGACCGCTCCCCGCAGGGCCGGTCATGTGTACATTCTGATGACGGATGCGATCACGATCGGTGCGCCGCTACTGGCGGAGGGCCTCTTTGGGTTCGGCCCTGTCGGAGTTCGCCGAAGCGGAGCGATCCATGGACGCGAGTTGCGGCGTGACCACGATGCCGGGACGCACGCGCTGCAATCCGCTGACGACGATGCGGTCGCCATTGCCCAGACCGCTCGTGACGATGCGCAGATCGCCAGCCATGGCGCCGAGCGTGACTTCGCGCCAAGTCGCTTTATTGTCGCCATCCACCACGACAACGAAGCGCTTGCTCTGGTCCGTGCCGATTGCGCGCTCGTCGACGGCGATGACGGGCGCATTGCTCGGCTGCGCCATGCGGACACGCACGAACTGGCCTGGAATCAGGCGTCCGTCCGAATTCGTGAACACAGCCCGCAGACGCACCGTCCCGCTCGTCGGATCGACCTGATTGTCGATCAGCTGCAGGCGGCCCCGCGTCCAATGGTTGTCGGAGGTGACAGTCGCGATCTCGACGTTGATTGCGCCGACATCGGCTGATGCGTTGGCTTCACGGCTCAGTCCGGCCAGCGCCCGCGCGACGATCGTCTCGTTGGCATTGAACCCTGCGTAGATCGGATCGACGGAGACGAGGCGCGCCAGAACCGGCGATGCGGAGCCCGCGGCGATGACGTTGCCCACCGTGACTTCGAGGCGGCCGATGCGGCCATCGACGGGGGCACGCACCTGGGTGTATCCGAGATTGAGTCTCGCGGTCTGTAGCGCGGCCTTTGCGGCACGCACCGCGGCGACAGCTTCCTTGTAGGCGTTGACGCGCTGATCGACGTCGCGCGCCGAGAGGGCCGAGGTGCCGAGCAGCGTTTTGCCACGCTCCACTTCGGTGCGGGTGAAGTCCGCGCGCGCTTCGGCGGACGCAACCTGTGCTTCGAGGCGATCGACTTCAGCGGCATACGGTGCCGGGTCGATCGTCACGAGCAGGTCGCCCTTTTTGACGAGCGCGCCTTCGCGGAAGTGGACGTCCTGCACGGTGCCCGCAACGCGCGGGCGGATCTCGACGCGGTCGACGGCTTCGAGGCGGCCGGAGAACTCGTCCCACACCACCGCGGTTCTCGGCTCCACGACGGCGACTGACACCGCAGGTGGCGGCGGCAGCATCGGAGTGACCGCGTCCTGCGTCTGGCCGGGACCGGTCGGGTAGAAAAGGCCACCAGCGCCGGCGCTGACGGCGAGAGCAGCAGCAGAAGTCCACAACCAGCGACGACCTTTGGCGCGGGGCAGCGCCTCAGACAGCGCAGAGTCGGCAGTCTTGCTCGGGATCATCTCTTGCTCTGACATCGTCGTCCCTTTTGTTTTCGTTCCCGCTGCTCAGGCGGGACATTGCCGTTCGGCTTTTGCCTTGAGGGACCGGCCCCGTTTATCCGGGCGATCGGTCGCCATGATCATGCTCGCGTCTTCGAGTGGCATCGTGAGGCGCGCAGAAACCCGTTCCGCTCCCAGAGGAGCGGGTGCGTCTTTTTTCATTCCCTGATGTGAGGACGGGAGCGTTCCCCCGTTCCGCCAAGTCAACTTGCCCGAGAACAACTGGCTTTGAAATCATACTCGGGTTTGGGTGGCCAACCGATTGGGTGATCTCCGGCAGCCGTTGATCTCAACCTACGTTGAAGCCGTGTTCCTTCAATTACCTGTCGCGTTATCGTCTGATGGTGAGGGCTTGTGGCGCCGCCGCCGTTCCGCGTCGCGGTTCGATCGGGGCCAATGGCATCTGTGGCGAGATGGATCGTTGCAATCGCACCGCGCCATCTCTATTTCTGTACTGGTCGGTAATTAATGTGCGGTAGGGGTGGTGTCAACGCTCATTTGTACCAATCGGTATAAAATAGTGAAGCATCTACTGGATCGCGAAGGAGAACTGCGGTGGTGAAGGTCCGCCAGATTGGCCGGCCCCCTCCTGGTCGGCCAAGGGAGTTCGACGTCGACGAGGCCCTCGACAAGGCGCTGATGGCGTTCTGGCGGCGAGGCTTCGAGGGGACGTCGCTCTCCGACTTGACCGATGCCATGGGGATCAGCCGGCCGAGCCTGTATGCGGCTTTCGGCAACAAGGAAGAGCTTTATCGGCGGGCCCTCGATCGCTATGCCGAGATGGGGCCGTGGTCGATCCAGCGCAGCGCGCTCGCCGAGCCGACCGTGCGCGCCGTCGTCGAGGCGCTGTTGCGGAAGGCGGCGATCAGTCTCACCGATCCGAACCATCCAGCCGGGTGCATGGCTGTCAGTGGCGCGCTGTCGTGCGGTGAAGCGTCGGACACGATCCGGCAGGAGCTGTGCGCGCGTCAAAGTGCGGGCGAAAGGGAACTGCTCGAGCGTTTCGAGCGCGCGAAAGCCGAGGGCGATCTGCGTGCGGATGCCGATCCTGCCGCCCTCGCGCGCTATGTCTCGACGCTGCTGCAGGGCATGGCGGTGCAGGCATCAGGGGGCGCAACGCGCGACGAATTGCTTGGCGTCGCCGAGATGGCGCTGAAATCTTGGCCAGGTTAAGCGCGGCTGCCCTCTTCCAACCGCGCGATGGCGCGCGCCGGGCCGCAGATTTGTCTTTGGTTCAATCCTGAATCATCTCGAGTGCCGCCCTGCGCTCGCCCGACTTCAGCCGCAAGAACAGCGATCGCGCATTTTTGACGTCGCGTTCTGTACCCGTTGCGGCCGCTTTCTCCAGGGCTACGGTCGTCGGATGGTCGGCGCCGCAGATGAATGCGAGCGCCTTCGCGAGGCGCCCCATGGTGGCTCTGTCGATCGTCGTTTCGTCCATGGTGTTTTTCCTTGAGGCCGTTGCGCGACGGGCGGCGAGGTGTTGGTGCCGGGTGGTGGTCGTCAAGCAGCGCTGTCGGCGGATGCCTGGGATCTAGCACAGCCTTCGGCGCTTCACTAAACGCAGCAAACTGTCGCGCACGGTAACTCCGGCCCTGGTCGCGTGCAGGTCCAAGCACAATATGACCTGGATAGGCGGTCGTCGCGAGCGAGGGCCGGCTATCGCGCGAGCGTGCCAGCTGAGATCGCCCGGTTCGCCCGCCCGTCCTCCCACGATTGCGATAGGAGACTGTCATGAGCGCTTCATCGGCCAAGACTGCCCGCACCGCGCCACTACGCACGCCCGCCAATCTGAAGGCGAACGCCGTGCAGGAGATATCGGGCGCCCTCAATATCCTGCTCGCGGATGTGTTCGCGCTCTACATGAAGACGAAGAACTTCCACTGGCATGTCTCGGGTCCGCATTTTCGTGACTATCACCTGCTGTTCGACGAGCAGGCGGCGCAGATTCTTGCGATGACCGACGAGATCGCCGAGCGGGTACGCAAGATCGGCGGCCTGACCGTTCATTCGATCGGACACATTGGTCGTCTCCAGCGCGTGCTCGATAACGACGCCGAGTTCGTGGCGCCGGACGATATGCTCGCGGAGCTGCGCGACGACAACAAGCAGCTGGTCGCAAGCATGCTCGAGGTGCACGGTCTATGTGACGAGCGTGGTGATGTGGCGACCGCCAGCCTTCTCGAGAATTTTATCGATGAAGCCGAGCGCCGCGCTTGGTTCCTGTTCGAAGCGGGCCGCAAGTAAGCGCTGCGCTCGCTGCCGCCGTCAACGTGTGAGGCTACTGGGCGCCGGGGCCGGTTGAGGTCAGGCCGGTTTATCGGCGGTCGCTCTCCATCGGGCTTGGCGAAAGACGGCGGCAGCGCGACCGACAGATCGCTCGCGACTGCACCTCACGCATGGGGTGGAACATCCGAGCGATCTTCGTTGCGGCGGCAAGCATCCCCCGGAACATGGCGGTCGGGTGGGGTTTCGGCGCGCTTCGAGCGCTTCACGGATCGGGCCGGTGGTTTTCGCTGAGCGGGTTGTGGAAAGGCGGCCCTCTACTGTTGTGAATGGCCGCGGCCGAGCCAATGGTCGAATTTCTGAATGATATAATTGTCTA